>NZ_CAWURG010000015.1:0-203725 GCF_963924895.1 uncultured Sphaerotilus sp. | reverse complement strand
TGGAATGAGGCGGTGGACTTGCTGCGAGTGCGGGGCGAAACACCACCGCGACGTGAACGCAGCCAAGAACATCGCCGCGCGCGGGCATGCGCGTCTCGCAGGAGGAATCCCCGTCCTTTAGGGCGGGGAGGATGTCAAAGATCTGCCCTCTCTGTCAGCGTGGCGCGGCGACGAAGCGCAGCTGCGTGCCGCCATTGGCCGCGATGATCCACTCGTTGTTGTCGGCGCTCACCGACGCGTTGCCCGACTGCACGAACGGCGTGCCGAACTTGCTGCGCGGCAGCACCCAGGTCTGGTCCTTCAGCGAGCTTGGGTGGCTGGCGGTGAAGGTGGTCAGGCCGCTGGCGGTGGTGGCACTCCAGATGGTCGCCAGACGCTGCTGCGAGAACGCGGCCAGTTGGCCCATCGTGTACCAGCGGAACTGGCCGAAGAGCTGCAGCAGATCCGCGCGTGCCAGCATCGGCTGCAGCGCCGGCAGGTGGCCGCGGGCACCCGGCGGGTGGTTGTAGAACATCCGGTTCGTGCGGTGGTTGATGACGAAGTCCTGCAGATCGATCAGCCACTGGCCCGAGGTGGTATCCGGGACGCCGAACAGGTCGAACTCCTCGAAGGTGGCGTACTTGCCCAGCGGCACGATCGGGTAGCTCCACAGCGCCTTCGACAGCCGGTTGCCCGCCCGCCACGAGCGCACGCCCGGCGCGCCCGTGTCGCCGACGAAGTACATGCTGTTGACGCCGCGGTTCTCCAGCCAGTTCACCGCCCAGGTCGGGTTGTTGCCGACGGGGGCCGAGTACTCGCGGATCTTCTTGCCGGTGGTGCGCTCGATGGCCGCGAAGTTCAGCTCCAGCCAGGGCTGGTAGGTGGCCTGGTTGGTCTCGTTGGCGCCGAGGCCGTAGAGGTCGTGGTTCCAGCCGCCGTGCGAGCCGAGTTCATGCTGCACCGGCAGCTTGCCCGCCCAGGCGCCGAGGTTGCCCAGGCGCCGCACCAGGTCCTGCGACTTCGTGTTGGTGTCCAGGAACATGCCGTTGTTGTCGCCCAGGGTGACGACGTCGTGGCCGGCCGTGAAGTGGATCGAGAACGGCCCGCGCTTGAGCACCGAGGTGCTGTCGAGCAGGTACTTCACGTCCGACAGCAGGTCGTCGCCGTCGTCCACGTGCCAGTTGTAGATCAGCCCGCCCTTGCCGCGCG
Source organism: uncultured Sphaerotilus sp. (assembly GCF_963924895.1). Lineage (NCBI taxonomy): Bacteria > Pseudomonadati > Pseudomonadota > Betaproteobacteria > Burkholderiales > Sphaerotilaceae > Sphaerotilus > uncultured Sphaerotilus sp. The sequence continues at coordinate 202,537 of NZ_CAWURG010000015.1, read as the reverse complement.
GCTGCATCGACATCTTCGGCAGGCCGACGTGCTCGGTGGCGAACAGGTTCATGAAGCCGTGCAGCGGGGCGCTGTCGGTGCCGATGGCCTTGAAGTAGCCCAGCGGCAGGTTCACGAACATCACCTTGCCGCTGCCGGTCGGGCGCACGCCGGCCACCAGCCCGTGGTCGGGCGAGGACAGGTAGACATTGCCGGGGAAGCTGCCCTGGGTGACGTAGCTGAAGTAGTCGATCGTGCCGTAGCCATAGCCGCTGATGGCGTTGAGCTGCGTGTCGGCGGCGGTGGTGGTGCCGCTGATGTTGACGGTCGAGCTGCCCTGCAGCACGGTCTTCAGCAGCGTGCTGTAGTTGGCGACGACGTCGCTGAACAGCTGCTTCGTGGCCGGCGAGGCGGTCGGGACCTTGGCGGTGATCGTGACCGGGGTGCCGGTCACCGCCAGGGGGTTGCTGTTCAGGCCCAGCAGGTTGCGCACCGTCTGGTCGCGCAGGCGGCGCACGTTGGCCGAACCTTCGTCCACACCGCGCATCGCGCGTGCCTCGATGGCCGGGCGCATGTGCCTGGTGCCCCCCGCATCGGCGGGCGACGCCGGCACGAAGGTGGCCGCTGCCGCCGTTCCGGCCACGCTGGTGACGGCGCCCCAGGGCGCGTACTTGCCCGGTGGGAGCGACAGGCTGTCCAGCCGCGCCCGCGTGCCCACCACCGGGCCGAAGCCGACCACGCGGTCGCGCAGCGCCTCGTACATCACGTAGTCCACGCCGACCAGGTCCGAGAAGCGCGACTTGACCGGTGCGTAGACAGCGTTGTCAGTCAGGGCGCCCGCGTCATAGACCAGCATCAGCTTGCCGCCGAGGTTGGCGTACTGCTTGACGGCGGCGACCACCGCGTCGCTGGCCTGGATGTGGGCGCTGTCCGGCACGACCAGGCCGGCGATGTTGGCCGCCGACGTGGTGCCGAGCGCCAGGAACTGCGCGTCGGTCATCGTCTGCAGCCGGTAGCCTTCTTCCTGCGCGGTGTCGGTCCAGACCTTGACCTGCCAGCTCGCCAGGTCGGCGTTGTCGGGCACGAGCAGCACGAGGCTGTCCTTGATGGGCGCGGCGTGGGCGCCCGCGGCGAGGGCGGTCAGTCCGGCCAGCACCAGTGCGCCGGCGAGGCGTTGCAAGGGATGTCGGTTCATGTGGGCTCCTGAGGGGTGTCGTTGTGGCGGGGTCGTTGTGGCGGGTCGTTGGCGATCCGGGGAATCAACGCTCTGCGGCGGTGAACTTCAGGGACGTGCCGCTGGTGGCCGTGACGACCCAGTCGGTGGTGTCCGAGGTGACCACGCCCCGGCCGGCGCTGATCAGCGGAGCGGCGTAGCGCGCCTTCGGCAGCAGCCAGGTCAGGTCGGTCAGGGAACTCGGGTGGGTGACGGTGAAGGTCGAGAACCCGAGGTTGCTGGTGGCGTTCCAGGTGGTGGCCAGGCGGCGCTCGCTGAACTGGGCGAGCTGCGTCATCGTGTACCAGCGGAACTTGCCGGCGGCCTGCAGCGTGTCCGCCTTGTTCAGCAGCGGCGTGATGGCCGGCAGGTGGCCGCGCGCGCCGGGCGGGTGGTTGTAGAACATGCGGTTGGTGCGCTTGTTCACCACGAAGGTCTGCAGGTCGAGCAGCCACTGGCCGGACGCCGCGTCAGGAACACCGAAGTCCTCGAACTCCTCGAAGGTGCCGTACTTCTCGAATGGCGACAGCGGGAAGCTCCACAGCGACTTCGTCAACCGGTTGCCGGCCCGCCAGGACCGGATCGCACCGGCGCCGGTGTCGCCCACGAAGTACATGCCGGTGATGCCACGGGTTTCCAGCCAGTTGACGGCCCAGGTCGGGTTGTTGCCCTGCGGCGCCGAGTACTCGGTGGTCTTCTTGCCGTACTGCCGTTCGACCGCAGCGAAGTTCAGCTCCAGCCAGGGCTGGTAGATGGCCTGGTTGGTCTCGGTGGCGCCCAGGCCGTAGAGGTCGTGGTTCCAGCCGCCGTGCGAGGCCAGTTCATGCCCGACCGCCAGCGACTTGAGGCGCTTGAACTGTGTCTGGGACACGGTACTGGTGTCCAGGCGCATGCCCAGCCCGTCGCCGATGGCCACCGTGTCCGGGCCGGCCGTGAAGTGGATCGAGAACGGGCCGCGCTTGAACACCGAGGTCGTGTCGAGCAGGAACCTGGCGTCGGCGGTCAGGTCGTCGCCATCGTCGATGTGCCAGTTGTAGACCAGCCCGCCCACGCCCTTGGGCTGCACCGACATGGTCGGCATCTGCACGTGCTGGCGCGCGAACAGGTTGAGGAAACCGTGCAGCGGGGCGCTGTCGGTGCCGATGGCCTTGAAGTAGCCCAGCGGCAGGTTCACGAACAGCACATTGCCGCTGCCGACCGGGCGGCTGCCGGCGACCAGGCCGTGGTCGGGAGAACTCAGGTAGGGCGTGCCAGCGTAGGTGCCCTGCGTCACGAAAGTGAAGTAGTCGAGGTAACCGTAGCCGTAGCCGCTGATGGCCTTGGGCTGCGCGATCGTGACGGCGGCGGTTGACAAGGTGCCAGACGCTACTCGGGCGGTGCTGGACGTGACGGCCGTCGTGGTCGTGCCGGTGACCTTGGGCGCGAGCCTGACGCCGGTCGTGGTGGGCAGGCTGTTCAGGCCGAGCAGGTCGCGCACGGCCTGGGTGGTCAGCTTCTGGGCGGTGCGCACATTGCGCGAGCTTTCGTCGACGCCCTTGAGTGCACGGGCCTCGATGAAGCTGCGCATCGCCTTGGAGCCGACCGGGTCGGCGCTGGAGGTCTGCACGAACTGCGTGCTCGCGCTGGTGGTGCGCGCGATGGTGATCGGCGTCGACCAGGCCATCGACTTGCCGGGGGGCAGGCTCAGCGTGTCGAGCGTGGTGGCGTCGCCGACGACCGGGCCGAAGCCGACCATGCGGTCGAGCAAGGTGTCGTAGAGCGTGTAGTCGACGCCGGCCAGCGCCGAAAAGCGCGACTTGCCGGTGGCGTAGACGCCGCTGGACGTCAGGGCGCCCGCGTCATAGACGAGCATCAGCTTGCCGCCGAGGTTGGCGTACTGCGTCACGGCGGCCACCACGGCGTCGCTGGCCTGCTGGTGGGCGCTGTCGGGCAGGATCAGGCCGGCGATCTGCGCCGCGGCGCCGGTGCCGAGCGCCAGGAACTGGCTGTCGGTCATCGTCTTCAGCCGGATGCCTTCCTCGGCGGCCGAGTCGGTCCAGACCTTGACGGGCCAGTCGGCGAGGTTGGCGGTGTCGGGCACCAGCATCACCAGCGTGTCGCGGACGACCGCGCCATGGGCGACCGGCGAGAGCAGACCGAGGCCCAGCAGCAGCGAGGTGGTCAGGGCGCTGAAGATTCGGCGCTTGTGTTGCGGGGGCGTGTTCATTCGGGGCTCCTGAGGGTGGTTTTGTGAGGGAACGGGAAGGGGATCAGCCGGGGGTGGGCAGCGGGGCCTGCGGCGGCCCAGGTTCGGCCAGCCACAGCAACCAGAGCAGATCGCTGACCTGGAAGGGCCAGGCGAAGGGGGCTTGGGGCTTCAGCCAGGTGGCGCGTGCACGCGCCACCCAGTCCACGGCGGCCGCGGTGTCGCCGACACAATGCGCGGCCACCGCGGCGGCCGGCCACCAGAAGCCGGCCGGATCGACGTTTCTGGACTGCCAGGCGTTGTCGTTGGTGCGCCACTGGGCGGCGGCGCGCGGCCAGGCAGTGCGCGAGGCGCTGTAGCTGACGGGCTGGCTGGCCGAACTCCAGAGCAGCGGCCAGGCCTGCGCCATCGTGTCGGGGTACCAGCGGCTGGTCTGCGGGGAGGCCGCGTCCAGGCTGACCCGCCAGAGTCCGGCGCCGGTGTCCCAGAGCTGCTGCTCGACGCCGCTGCTGGCCCGCTGGGCGCGGTCGCGGCTCGTCTGCGCCGCCTGTGGCTGGGCCCAGACCCGCTCCTGCAGAGAGGCCAGCGCCCGCCAGCCGGCGGCCACCTCCACGGTGTCCATCAGGTAGGCGACCGGGTGGCTGCGCTTGGCCCAGCTCAGCCCGTTGGCCTGCTGCAGCCTGACCAGCGCGGTGGCGGCCCGCTCCAGCGCCAGGCGCACGGCCGGTTCACGCAGCAGGGCGGCGTCACCGCCGTTGTCCAGATACGCCTTGGCCATCAGGAAGACCGAGGCGATCGTGCTGTCGGTGGCGTCGATCTGGTTGCAGTGGCGGGCGTCGATGTCCGGCGGGCACATCGTCTCCTGCGAGCCGTCGGCCAGCACCCAGCGGTCGTACAGCACGCCCTGGTCCAGCCCGCGCAGCGGCAGGTGGCGCACCTGCCAGCGCAGCCAGTCGGCGGCCTCGGTGCGCAGGCTGGGGTCGACCCGCAGCGCCCCGATCAGCCCGAGGTTGCCCTCGTAGGCGGCGATGTGGTACCAGGGGCGCTTCTGGGCATCGACGTGGGCGGGGGCGAGCGCGCGGCGCACGGCCCCATGGCTGGGCTGGCTCGGTGCCCGCACGATGAGCTGGCGCATGGTCAGCACGGCCGCGTCGCGGAAGGCCGCGTCCACCAGCGCGCCTGGCGGGCACAGGCTGTCCATCGGCGGGGTGCTGGCGCTGACCTGGGCGCCGGCGGGTGCCAGCGAGAAGGACGCCACGACAGCGGCGGCAGACAGGCGCCACGTCAGGCGCCGCAGCCGGTTCAGGGGAGGCGATGGGGCTTGGTTGGACATGGGCTTTCAGGGGATGGGGGTGGGTTGCAGACGTGCGTTGGCCCAGCTCATGGCCCATCCGTAGATGGCCACGAAACCGATGATCGCCACCATCACGCCGAACAGGAGGTGCAGCAGCGGCATGGCGAGCAGGCCCCAGGCGTGCAGCACCAGGGCGTGCAGGGCCAGCAGCAGCGGCGCGAGCAGGAAGAGGTAGGCCCAGGTCAGCGCGGTCAGCGCGATCCGCTGTCCCCACGTCACGGCGAACAGGTAGTAGGTGCAGAGGTGGATCCACGGCGCCAGCAGCATCAGCGCCCAGCACTGCTGCAGGCCGTTGCCGATGTGCTCGTTGACCGAGTGCGGAAAGCTCGCCGGCCAGATCCAGAAGAACAGCACCGCGGCGCCGTGGATGATCGCGGCGAAGCGCAGCAGGTAGCAGCCGGGGCGCGCCACGTCGGGCAGCATCCCGGCCAGCCACCACACCGCCACCACGCCGATGGCGTTGAACATCAGCGTCGTGGTGGGCGGGGCGCTGACGAACAGCGTGACCACCGGGGTGGCGATCTGGAAGGGCAGGTGGCCGTGTTCCGTCACCGCCGTGAAGCGCCCGGACAGTTCCATGTGCGTGAGCCACCAGAGCAGCTCGGTCGACCACAGCGTGGCGATCGACTCGCGCAGCAGCACCATCACCGCCGTCAGCGCCAGGGCCAGCAGGACGGACCCGGCCAGCCGGTTTGGCGGCAGGTGCAGGCCCCAGATCGAGCGGTGCATCTGCACCCGCCCGCCGCGGGCGCCGCGCGGGGTGAGTTCGCCCAGCACGGCGTGGACCACCGAATGCTGGAAGTCAGGCCGGGCGGGGCGGGCGGATTTGCGGAACATGGACAAGGGCACTCCGTGGGGTCACAGCTGCAGGAACAGGCCGCCGCCGACCGTGGTGCGGCTGTAGCTCGGGTTCAGATAGCGCTCGGCGCGGAGCGACATGCCCCAGTCCGGCGCGAACCAGTAGCGCCAGTCGATGCTGAGCGACTGGCTGTCGAAATCGACCAGCTGCCCCCCCGCGCCAACGCTCTGGTAGGCCTCGCTGCCGCGGCTGGCGCGCAGGCTGAGGAACTGCAGGCCCTCCGTGCCCAGCGTCACCGCCAGGTAGGGCATCTGCGAGCGGACCTTGCCGGGGTAGCTGGTGTTGAAGGTGGCACCGCCCTCGAAGACGACGAAGTGGTTGAGGTAGTAGTTGGCCGAGACGCGCAGGCCGCGGTCGCTGCGGCCGGCGTCGAAGTTGGCCCGGTAGCCGCCCAGCGTGGTGACGAGCTGCTGCGACGCGCCCCACTTGCGCGAGACGGACGCGTCGATGCGGTTGCGCGCCCAGTTCGGGCCGCCCCAGCCGCGGCTCAGCGTGGCGCTGGCGAACCAGTCCGCGTCCAGGTTCCGCGTGGCGCCGACGGCAGCGATGCCCCCGTTGGCGTCGAACTTCCGCTCGGACAGCAGCTCGGCGTTGAGGACCGTGTCCTGCCCGAGGGCCCAGTTGCCGCGCAGATTGGTTGCGCGGCCGCTGGGCAGGTTGGCGTTGTAGCGGCTCTGCTGCTGCGTCAGCTCGATCTGGCCGCGGCGCTTTGCGGCGGCTTGGGGTGCCGGTGCAGCGGGCGCTGCTGGGGCGGCCATGGTGTCCCCCGCGGGGGCTACCGGTTCCGTGGCCGGCGCCGGTTCGGGTGCCTGCGCCTGGGCTGCGCCGGCCAGTGCCGTCAGCAGCAGGAGCAGCGCGGGCGTGTGTGCTGCCGCCATCTCAGACTCCCAGGTCGTGCTGCAGCACGTCGGCGATCTGCTGCGCCGTGGTGCCATCGCCGAAGGGGTTGACGGCGTCGCGCATGCGCTGCAGCGCCGCAGAGTCCTGCAGCAGGTGCGACACGGTCTGCACGATGCGCTGGCGGTCGGTGCCGACGATGACGCCGGCGCCGGCGTCGATCAGCTCGGGCCGCTCCGTCGTGTTGCGCAGCACCAGCACCGGGCAGGACAGCGCCGCGCCTTCCTCCTGGATGCCGCCCGAGTCGGTCAGCGCCAGCACGCTGTGGTGCAGGCACCAGAGCAGCGCCGGGTATTCCAGCGGCGCGCACAGCGTCAGCCGACCCTCCAGGCGGCGCGCCTTCTCGCCCAGCGCGGCCTGCACCGCGTCGCTCACGGCCGGGTTGCCGTGCACCGGCCAGACCACGGCCAGGTCCGGGTGCGCGTCCAGCAGGTCCGCCACGGCACGGGCGATGTTGTCGATGCCGTCGCCCCAGTTCTCGCGGCGGTGGGCGGTGACGGTGACCAGGCGCCACTGGCGGTGCGCCAGGCCTTCGCGCAGCAGGTCGAGTTCGGGCGGCAGCACGGTGTGGCCCTGGTGGATCAGCGACTCGACCCGCGCCGTGCCGGCCAGTGCGGCGTCGACGGCGGTGTTGCCGACGGTGTGGATGCCGGGCGGGCGCACGCCCTCGTTGCGCAGATTGCTGGCGGCCTTGGCGGTCGGTGCGAAGTGCCAGTGCGCCAGGCGGGCCGTCAGCTCGCGGTTCATTTCCTCGGGGAAGGGCTCGCGGTGGTTGAAGGTGCGCAGGCCGGCTTCGACATGGCCGATCGGCACGCCCTGGTAGAAGGCGGCCTGCGCCGAGGCCAGCGTGCTGGTGGTGTCGCCGTGGACCAGCACGGCGCGCGGCTGCACCTGCTCGAACACGGTGGACAGGCCTTCCAGCAGCAGCGCGTTCAGGTGCGAGAGCTGGCCGTTGCGGCGCTCCAGCGTGACCTCGTGCTCCGGCGCGATGCCGAAGAATTCGTACAGCGGCTGTGCCATCTCGCGGTGCTGGCCGGTGTGGACCCAGGCCACGGGCAGGCCGCGGCGGCGCAGTTCGCTGTGGACAGGCGCCATCTTGATGATTTCAGGACGGGTGCCGACGGAGATGAGGATGGGTCGTTGCATGGCAGTGGTGCTCGGGTGCAGGTCGTGAAATGGGTGGTCAGGAGGGCGATCGGGGGCTGCGAGGCTCCAGGGGCAGGTGCAGGCGCAGTCCCGTGCCGGGGCCGGCGACGACGCGCCACTGGCCGTCGACCTCGTCGACCACGGCCGCGCCGCTGCTGACCGTCGGCTGGGCGTAGCGGCTGCGCGGCAGCAGCCAGGTCATGCCGTCGAGCGACTCGGGGTGGTGGGCTTCAAGTTGCTGGCTGGGCTGGCTGGCGCTCTGGCTGGAGTCCGTGACCGTCCAGCGCACACGCAGGCGCTGGTTGGCGAAGGCGCTGTACTGGGCCATCGTCATCCAGCGCAGGCGGCCCTGGTCGGCGAGTTCCTTGCCGTTGTCCAGCCAGCGCTGGAAGGCCTGCGGGTACATCACCAGCCCGAACGGGTGGAAATACACCAGCCGCACCGTCCGGTGGTCGGCGCAGAAGCGGTTCACGTCGGTCAGCCAGGCGGCGACCTCGATCTCCGGCATCTGGTCGGCCTTGGCTTCCTCGAACGAGGCATAGACGCCGAAGTTCAGCACCGGGTAGGACCAGATGTCCGGCAGCGGCCGCACGCCGTCCTGGTAGCTGCGGGTCGGCGCCATGCCGGTGTTGCCGGTGAAGTAGTAGGAGCGGATGTCGCGCTTGCGCAGCCAGGCCGTGATCCAGGCCGGGTGGTTGCCCACCGGGGCCGAGTACTCGCGCACCGGCCGGCCGCCGACCTCGAGCAGCAGCGCCGAGTTGCGCTCGATCAGCGAGGCGACCACCTCGCGGTCGAGCTTGTCGGCCCGCGAGCCGAACCAGTTGTGGATCCAGCCGCCGTGGCTGCCGATCTCGTGGCCGGCCGTGCCCAGGCGGCGCACCCAGTCCTTTGCCTGGACGTTGTTGGCCAGGTCCATGCCCTTGCCGTCGCCTTCCTCGTTGACGTCCGGGCCGGCGGTGAAGTGGATCGAGTAGGGGCCTTGCTTGAACGCGCCCATCTCGGCCGCCCGCTCCAGCGCGGGCAGCGCCTTGCGGTCGTCGATGTGCCAGTTCATCACCACGGCGCCGCGGCCCTGCGGCATGGGCGAGAGCTGCGGTGCCCCCACCACGCGCTCGGCGAAGTACTGCAGGAAGCTGTGCAGCAGCAGGCCGTCCGTGCGCACCTTGAGCTGCGTCAGCGGCAGGTTGACGAAGAGCACCTGCCCGGCGCCGAAGCGGTGCAGCCCGGCCACCAGGCTGCCGTCGGGGGCGTTCATCAGCCGGGTGCCGTCGTAGTTGCCGCGGGTGATGAAGGTCGGGTACTTCAGCTCGCCATAGACATAGCCGGCGATCGACAGCGGCTCGTCCGGGCCGGGTGCCGGCTGCGCGCTGGTCTGCGGACGGCCTTCGGCGCCGCGCACCAGCTTGCCGGGCGGAATGCCCAGCGCCTGCACCTGATCGGGCACCACCCAGGCTGGCGCGTCGCGCAGCATCCCGGTCTTCAGCTCGCCATACAGCCCGTAGCCCACGCCCGCGAGGTCCGACAGCCGCGAGCGTTCCTCGCGGTAGCGCCCGTCGATGTCCGACAGCCCGGCGTCGTGCACCAGCATCAGCGTGTCGCCGGCCCGCACCCGCTCGCGCAGGTTGCCGATCAGCACGTCGCTCATGCGGCGGTGCAGGGTGTCGGGCAGGATGTAGGCAGTGCCCTGGGCCTGGCGACCGCTGCGCATCACCTGCGAGGCGGTCTCGGTGTCGAGGTTGATGCCGAGTTCCCCGGCGGCGTCCTGCCAGGCCTGGACCTGGACAGGGTCGTTCAGATCGGCGTCCGGCAGCAGCAGGATGATCTTCTGCACGTTGTCGGGCAGCCGGTCGCTGTGGACCTGCCACCAGGTGCCGGCAGCGGCGCCGATCAGCACCAGTGCCATCAGCCCCTGGCGCCACGATCCGGCGAGGCGGGTGAACAGACCGGCGCTCATGCGGCAGCCCTCCCCGGCAGCGCCGGCAGGTGCGGCAGATCGGCGAGATGCTCGTCGAGATCGACGTCGGCGCCGATCTGCAGCGAGCCCACCGCGTCGCCGCTGGCGCCCGCCCAGACGGTGCCGTGCACGACGACCCCCAGCGCGATCTCGATGCGCGGCGCGCAGACCGTGGCGTGCCGCTCGGGTGTGCCGATGGTGCAGCCCGGGCCGAGCACGACCGCCGTTTCCGACATCACCGAGCCGCCCACCGTGCTGCCGGCACCGACCAGCACATCGCCTTGCGCGACCACGCTGCCGTCCACCTGCACGCCGGCGCCCAGGCCCAGATCGCCGTAGGCCTTCAGGCTGCCGCGGGCATGGCAGCGCGCGCCCAGTTCCAGATCGCCCTGGCAGACCAGGTCCCCGCCCCATTGGCGCAGCGGCGGGATCTTCAGATCCTCGTTCGCCAGACCGCGGCCGGAGACCTCGTTCCAGCGCACCGCGGCACCCAGGCCGGACTCGTCCATCGGGTCGAGGTCCTCGTCCTGCGGGCCGCCAATGGTGAGCAGGCGCTGGCCGGACCAGACCGTGCCGTGCACCACGACCCCCTTGCCGATCTCGACCCGCGGCGCGCGCACGGTCGCATGCGCGCCGGGCACGCCGACCACGCAGCCGGCACCGAGCACGACCAGCGTCTCGGACACGATCGAGGACCGCACCTCCGCCCCCGCCGCCAGATAGATTTCTCCCGGCGCGACCAGCCCGCCGTGGATGCGGCAGCCAGCGCCGATGTTCAGCGAGCCGGCGCGGAGGCTGCCTTCGGCCTCGCAGCCTTCGCCGAGCGAGAGGTGGCTGTCGGCGTTGAGGTCACCGCGCCAGCGGCGCAGCGGCGGCACGTGCAGCAGCCCCGGCACCCGGCCGGTGCCGGTGACCGCGTCCCACAGCACGCCTTCCGACGCGCCGATCGACCAGCGGCCGTCCGGCGGAATCATCCAGTCGGCCGGCACCTGGCCGGTGAAGCGGATGGCGGGCGCGTGCAGCAGCGAGAAGCTCACCTCGCGCCCGACCATCAGCACCTGGGTGGCGCTGATGCGGGCGGGCAGCTGGCAGTGGTCGCCGATGGCCATGCTGCGGGCGTGGGCCCAGCGGATGATCCGGCTGCGCGGCGTCAGCGTCAGCTGCGCTTCGCTCAGCAGGGCGCGGTAGGTGTGTCCGGCGGCGGAGCGCATGGCCCCGCGGGCGGACATCTCCGCCAGGCAGTGCAGCCGCTCGGGCAGCACGCAGTCGCCGTCGGTGTGCCAGATGCGCCGGGTGCGCCCGGTGCGGATCTCCTGGGCGTTGAGCGGCCAGGGCGCATGGATGGCGTTGGCGGGCAGGTGGACCAGTGGCACACCGCCCAGCTCGATCAGGCCTTTCTCCAGCGCCGGCCCGATCAGGCCGGTGAAGCGGCGGGCGAGGTACTCGGGTTCCAGCGCGTCGGTCTCGTCGATGGGCAGCGGCGTCACGTCCGTCGGCTTGCGCCATTCGCGGAACGCCGGCACCAGCGGCAGCAGCATGGCGAGCAGGGTGAGCGCGATCAGCAGCAGGGCGGCCTTCATGCCTGGGCTCCCGGCTTCGGTGCCGCAGTCCGGTAGCGGATGGTCTTGTCCCACTGGAACTTGGGCGCGCCGATGCGGTCGAGCACCATCTGCTCCAGCGCGCCGCGGGCGATGGCCACCGCGCTGACGATGAAGCCCAGCCAGTTGAACGCCAGCAGCCGGATGCGGTTGTGCGAGCGGTCCATGTGGGTTGCCGCGGCGATTTCGAAGAACGCGGCGAAGTTGCCCAGGGCGCCGTGTGTCATGAAGGCCATCAGCATCAGCGCCGGCGCGATCCACTGCACCGACACCGTGAAGTACAGCAGCAGGCTCACCACCCAGCCGATGATCAGCACCGGCGCCATGATGTAGACGCCCAGCAGCAGCGCGCCGTCGATGCGCTCGCGCCAGCTCAGGTCCGACTGGCGCAGCAGCGCGATGGTGTGGCGCCACATGGCCTGGTTGTGGCCCTTGGCCCAGCGCTTGATCTGGCGCGTGCGCACGGACCAGTTCTGCGGCACCTCCTCGTAGCACTCGGCGCGGTTCTGGTAGATCGTTTTCCAGCTGCCCAGCAGCAGGCGGTAGGTGAGGTCGGTGTCCTCGGCCAGCACGTCGTCGTGCCAGCCGCCGACCGAATGCAGTGCCGACAGCCGGATGCCGCCCACCGTGCCGCCGTACTGCGGCACCAGCCCCAGGTTCATGCGCGCCTGCTGGTCCACCTGGTAGCCGCCGGAGCGCTCCAGGTCGAGCAGGCGGGTCAGCAGGTTGGCGCCACAGTTCTGCGGGACCACCCGGCCCATCACCGCGCCCACCTCCGGGTCGAAGAAGGGTGCCATCAGCCGGCGGATCAGGCCGCGCGAGGGCAGGTAGTCCGCGTCGAAGACGATGATGAAGTCGGTGTCCACCGTCTCGGTCGCATCCTTCAGCGCCGCGGCCTTGCCCGCCTTGCCGTCCGTGCGGTGGAAGGGCCGGATGCGCCCCGGGTAACGGGTGACGACGTCGTCGATGATTTCCCGGGTGCGGTCCTTCGAGCGGTCATTCACCGGCACCACCAGCATGCGGTCGGCGGGGTAGTCCACGCTCATCAGGTTGACCAGGCAGTCCTCGATCACCGCCTCCTCGTTGTGCGCGGCCACGAAGATGGTCACGCGTGGCCAGTCGGCGCTGACGATGCTGGCGTAGGGGTGGCGCTGGTCGCCGAAGAGCCGGTTCAGCGAGAACCAGTAGTGGCGGAAGGTGTAGGCCGCCAGCAGCACGACGATGGTCATCATCACCACCACCAGGGTCCAGGCCCAGGCGGGGCCGAGCGGACTCTCCAGCGACACGCTCAGCATCGGCGCGCGCTCCGCGGCCTGGAGGCCCGTGGCCGACAGCAACAGGCCCGTGCCGATCGAACCACATCGGAACAGGGGGAGGAAACAGCGAGAGTGGGTGTGCAGCATGTGCAGTTCGGGGAGGTCGGTAGGGGGACAACCGGGTGTATCTAGTTGTTCTTTAGGTGTCTATTTGTAAGAATAACCGGAAGTGTGTGACTTTTTGTGTGATTTAGACCCCCTCTTAAGGTCTGGTTCGTGTGGGAGATGCCTCCTCCCGCAGGCGAAAAATGCACACACCCGCCAGCCTGGTGGGCCCGCGGGCCAGATTGACAATCGCGGATGCCGTCGAGGAGGGTGATGAAAGACGCGCTGGAGCGACCGCGAAATCGAGGACGCCCGGACTTCAGGTTTCACCGACACTGCCGATGTCTCGGTACCACGGGGTTTAGAAGCGGAAGCACAAGCACTTGATCGACAGAGCAGCCAGACAGGAGGGGTATGGCCTACCCAGCGACGCCCGGACGAGCCGGTGGCTGGCGCGCGGGCTGGTCGTGCTGGGATGCCTGGTCACGCTGGTGGCCTGGAACATGGTGGCGGGCCGCCTGGCGCAGGACGCGCAGGTGCGCTTCACTGCGTTCGGAGAGGCGCGGGAGCTGCTGTTCGACCGCCATGTGAAGCGCCTGGTCGACGTGGCCCGCAGTTTCCAGGGCCTGTTCCTGTCCAGCGACGAGGTGTCGCGCGCCGAGTTCGGGACCCATTACGACATCCTGCAGGTGCGCCAAAACCTGCCGGAGGTGGTCTCCGTGCACCTGGACCATTGGGACGCTGCGAGCCGCCGGCTCTCGACGGTCTATCGCCAGCCGGTGGACAGCGACACGCACGCCGATCCCCTGGTCGATGCCGACCGCGCCCAGTGGATCGAACTGGCGCGCGATAACAATGTCAGCACGTTGACGCCACCACACCGGCTGCCCGAAGGATTCGAGGGCATCGACATCGGTGTGCCGGTCTACCGGCAGACGGGTGGCGGGGGCGATCCTGGTGCGGTCGCGCTGCGGCGTGCGCGCTACCTGGGCCAGGTGAATGTCTCTGTCGATCTGGGCCGCCTGATTGCCAATGTGATGCCCGAAGGGGTCACGCTGCCCTACCGGGTGAAGCTCAGCGACATCGGGACGACCGAAGGTGTCTCCGGACAGCCGGAGATCGTCATGTTCGAAAGAGGGGGCCATGGCCCCCTGGCGGCGCTGAGGTGGCTTGATGCCCTGCGCGGACCGGCGCTGGACCGGCGCTATGTGATCGAGGTGGGGCAGCGGCTGTGGATGCTGTCCCTGCGCCAGGAGCCGGTCCTGTACCTGCTGCGGTCCGAGGCGCTGCTGGTGCTGCTGTCCGGCGCGCTGGGCACGCTGGTGCTGGCGATGACGCTGCACCAGATGCAGCGCCGGGCAGACCGTTCCGCCGCGCTCGTGCACGCCATGGACCGGCAGGCCGCATTCGACGGGGCCCGTCTGCGCGGGGTGATCGACCAGAGCAACGAAGGCATCATCACCTTCGACGCCGACGGCCGCGTGCTGGCCGCCAACCCCGCCGCGCATGGCATGTTCCAGCGCCGGGTGCTCTGCGGGCTGCTGCTGTCCGAGCTGATCGATCCGGCGGACCGGCCCGCCCTGCGGGACTACCTGCACGGACTGGGCGATGCGGCTGCAGGCACGGGCGATGTCCGCATCGAGTTGCAGGCGCTCCGTGGGGACACGTCCATGTTTCCGCTGTCGCTCGCCTGCCGTCCGCTGGTCTCTGCGGTGCCGGGTGGGGAGTGGCTGGGCCTGCTGCGCGACCAGGGCGCCAGCCAGCGCGCGGCGGCGGCGATGCGCAAGCTGGCCCAGCACGACGCGCTCACCGGTCTGATCAACCGGGAGGCCTTCCAGAAGCGCCTGGTGCAGGCGCTGACCGAACTGCGTGCCCGTGCAGCCCAGGGGACCCCGGTGCCGCTGGCCATGATGATCATCGACCTGGACCGGTTCAAGAAGATCAACGAGACGCTGGGGCACCTGGTCGGCGACCGGGTGCTGCTCGAGATCGCTGCACGCCTGCGCGGGGCGCTGGACGACGAGACCGTGCTGGCACGCCTCGGTGGCGACGAGTTCGCGGTGATGCTGGTCGAGCCGGACGCCCCGGCGCACATCGAGGAACACGCCCGCCGCATCCTGCGGCTGCTGTCCGAGCCGCTGGAGGTCGATGGCCACCGGCTGCGGGTGAGCGGCAGCATCGGCATCACCAGCATCGGCGCCGGAGAAGACCTGCACGACGTCGACGGCGTCGCCCTGATGAGCCAGGCCGACTCGGCCATGTACGTCGCCAAGAACGCCGGTCGCAGCCAGTTGCATGTCCACCACCGCGAGGACCGCCAGATCTCGCCCGCGCAGCTCCAGCTCGAAGTCGACCTGCACCGCGCGCTGGAGCGCCAGGAGCTGGAGCTGTACTTCCAGCCCCAGTTCGACTGCCGGACCCGGGCGCTGGTCGGCGCCGAAGCCCTGCTGCGCTGGAACCACCACAGCCAGGGCATGGTCTCGCCGGCCGAGTTCATCCCCATGGCCGAGGAGTCGGGATTGATCGTGCCGATCGGCCGCTGGGTGCTCGACGAGGCCTGCCGCCACGCGCGCACCTGGCAGGCGGTGGCCGGACGTCCCCTGTCCGTGGCCGTGAACCTGGCGAGCCGGCAGATGGTGGACGACGACATCGTCAGTGCCGTCCAGGAGTCGCTGGCGCGGCATGCGCTGCCGGCCGCGCTGCTGGAGCTGGAGATCACCGAGAGTTCCGCCGTGACCGACGCCGTGCAGGCCCGTGGCCTGCTGAACCGGCTGGCCGATCTGGGCGTGGGCGTGTCGATCGACGATTTCGGGGTGGGCTATTCCAGCCTGTCCTACCTGCGCGACCTGCCGGTGCAGCGGTTCAAGATCGACCGCTCCTTCCTGGTCAACGTGCCGCACGATGCCGGCAGCTCGCGCCTGGTGACGGCGATGATTTCCATGGCCAGGAGCCTGGAAGTCGGCCTCGTCGCCGAAGGAGTGGAGACCCAGGAGCAGCTCGACTTTCTGGCCCAGCAGCAGTGCGATGTGGCACAGGGATTTCTGCTGGGGAAACCGCTCCCGGCCCCTGAATTCATGCGCCGTCTGCGCGATCAGTGGCTGAAGGTGTGAGCCAGCGGGGCTGATCGCGCATCAAGCCTGCGCGGCCTTGAAATGAATGAATACACGATGAAACAGGTCGGAAACCCCGCGAAACAGGGGGTTACGGCCGTGAATTAGTCAGTCATTGCGGGCGTTCCGTCCGCGGCGATCCCCGCGTTCAAGGGGTGAGCGGATGAAAGAATGCCGTGCGATCCCGTTACGGTTGGAACCAGTGGCAGACACTGATTTTCAACCATAAATAGCTCAAGGGCTGAGCCACGCAGCCTTGGGTAAACACGGGAACTGGTATGAACAACAAATTGATCGCGGCATTAATCGCCGCTTCGATCTCGGGGGCGGGGCAGGCTCAGACGCTGTACGCAGCGACGGTCACGCTGGACGGGGACTGGTATCTGCAGGCCGGCGAGGTGATGAACCAGTCCGACGCCGGGATATCGGTGACAGGAGTTACCTATTCGATGGGTGCGCCGGAGGACGGTGTCGGTGTATGGGAAGACTACCTGAGCGACGGGCGCCACGCGGACCGTCTGGCCGGCAGCAGCACCCACTACTCGACGCAGGTCTGGAACGGGCTGCAGCTGGCGAGCCAGTCCGTCTGGACCTTCGGTGGACTGGATCTGGACCGCATCGTGCATGCCTCGACCGGTCAGGTCGACAGCCAGAATCTGGATTTCGGCGGCGCGTCACTGCGCTACGCCTCGGTGATGCTGACGTTCAGCGACGGCTACTGCGCAGAGGCCCGTCTGGCTGCACTGGGCTGGGATGTGACCCAGGTGCTGCACATCGGTGATGTCGTCACGCCGGTGCCGGAGCCTGCGCAAGGCCTGATGCTGTTGTCCGGACTGGGCATGGTGCTGTTCGGCCGGCGCAAGGCCGGTCGAAAGGGTTGACCGGACAACGCCGGTCAGCACTCAGCCAGCGTTGACGGACTCGCCCGTTCCGGCTTGCGGAGGCGGGCCGCCTTCGGCCGGCGCTGAAGGATCGTTCGTGGCGTGACCATCGCTGTGACCGGGATTGGACTTGCGGTTGCGCTTCTCTTCCGTCTTCCGCTTCTTGGCGAGTTCGCGCTGACGTTTTTCGTAGGAATAGTTGGGTGTTGCCATGGCGTGCTCCTGAGCGTGGCGTGGACGAGGCATCTCCCGCAGATCACCCGGCGCAGTCTCGGCGTCGCGATCCGTGGTCGGAACGCGGTGTCGACCGGTTGGCCGGCCTCGCGCGAGATGCCGAAAAGTGGCTCGCAGCATAAGGCATCCCCGCCGCCGCGCTCCAGCGGTGCGCAGCGCACGGACACCGCCGCATGGGCCGGATTCCCCCGGCGGGTGCACCTTGTTTGTGCGATCGGCGTCATTGGGCTGGTTTTGCCATCAATAGGCACCTGTTTGGTGCTGTTTGGCTTCATTTATTTGTGATGCGTTCACGCCATGTCATGCAAATTGCCACGCTTCAGGATTACCCTTGAGCGCTTTGACACGCCCATCGCGCGCCTGCGGGCCCGACACTGCACATGACCTTCCTGAACGCCCCCCATTCTTCAGACCTTGCCACGGACAGCGCCGAGGCTGCACCGCACATCGCTGGCGCCCACGGCTATCGCCTGGATGGTGACCAGATCACGCTCTGGGCGGAGGTGGCGGGTGGGCCTGCCGAGGTGTCGCTGGCGCTGTGGGCGCAGCCGGCCGAGACCACCGACACGGCGTCGCGCATCCTCGTCGCGCAGATCCGCTGCCGCTTGCACGGCGCCGGCGTGGTCCTGGTCGAGGGCGAGGTGCCCGCCGCCGTGCCGTCCGGTCAAGCCGACTGGCAGATGGTGCTGACGCTGTCGGCACCGGACGCCGCCGGGCAGGTGGTGGAGCGGGACGCCCGCGTCTTCGCGATGACGCAGTCCTTCCTGCAGCCGACACTGGTGGTGGACGGGCCGCTGGTGGCCCGCCCAGTGGTGGTCGGACTGCAGATCGATTCGGTCGCCGTCACCAATCCGCGTCCGGCGGACAACCTGAGTGGCAGCCTGTGCCTGGAGTTGTGGGCGCTGGCCGAGGCCTACACCGGCGGGACCTTTGCCGGGCAGTGCCTCGGCACCATCCCCGTCGGGCAACTTGGTGGGCAGTCGGGCTGCGACTGCTTGGGCGAAACCTGGGCCGTACCCGCCGATGCAGCGGCGGTGCTCGTGCTGATGCTGCGCGAATGGACGCAGGACGGACTGCTGACACGCGATCACCGCGTGGTGACGCTGGCCGTGGAGGAGGTGCCTGCCCCTGCACCTGCACCCGAGCCTGCACCCGCAAAGGTGGCGGCTCCGGTCCCTGCGCCAGCGCCAGTCGTCAAGCCCAAGGCCCGTCCCTCGCACCTGCTGAATGTCAACCTAGCGACCGAAGAGCAGCTCGTGGCCATCGACGGCCTCAACCGCGCGCTGGCCAAGGCGGTGGTCGCCGCGCGCCCGTTTGCGTCGATGGACGACCTGCTCGACATCAAGGGTGTCGGCGACAAGCGTCTGGCGCGGATGCGCCGCCACCTCGGCGTCTGAGGCCGCGCGGCGGCGGGCCGGTGTGGCGGGTGCCCGCCGGTTCGGAAGGTGAATTCATTTCGTGCTGGCGGTGCGGGCCTCGACCGAAGACAATCGAGGGTTGATTTCTTCACGCATCGAGAGTCCTGCCTTGGCCGCCACCCTGACCGCCCCCGCCATGCCCCGCGCGCCCAAAGCCCTGGACGGCTACCGTCCGTACTGGGCCAAACGGTTTGGTGTGGCCAAGTTCCTGCCGATGAGCCGCGCCGAGATGGAGCAGCTCGGCTGGGATTCCTGCGACATCGTGCTGGTGACCGGCGACGCCTATGTCGACCACCCCAGCTTCGGCATGGCCGTGATCGGCCGGATGCTGGAGGCGCAGGGCTTCCGCGTCGGCATCATCGCCCAGCCCGACTGGCAGAGCGCCGACCCCTTCAAGGCGCTCGGCAAACCGAACCTGTTCTTCGGCGTCACCGCCGGCAACATGGATTCGATGATCAACCGCTACACCGCGGACCGCAAGATCCGCAGCGACGACGCCTACACGCCCGGCGGCCTCGGCGGGAAACGGCCCGACCGCAGCTCGCTGGTCTACGCCCAACGCTGCCGGGAAGCGTGGAACGACGTGCCGATCGTGCTCGGCGGCATCGAGGCCTCGCTGCGCCGCATCGCGCACTACGACTACTGGCAGGACAAGGTCCGCCGCTCGATCCTGGTCGACTCCAAGGCCGATCTGCTGCTCTACGGCAACGCCGAGCGCGCCATCGTCGAGATCGCCCACCGCCTGGCCGCGCGCGAGCCGGTCGAGCAGATCACCGATGTGCGCGGCACCGCTTTCATGCGCCGCACCAACGACCCGAGCGCCGAGGGCTGGTTCGAACTGGATTCGAGCGACGTCGACCTGCCCGGCCGCATCGACTCGCACATCAACCCGTACCAGACCACCTCCGAGCAGGCCGCCGAGCAGGGCACGACCTGCGCCAAGGAGGAGGGCGGCGACGCGGGGGCTGCTGCGCAGGGCGGCGTGCAGCCGATCCGCTTCATCCCGACGGCGCGCGCCACCGGCCGCCTGCAGATGCCGCCGCGCGAGCGCACCGTGATCCGCCTGCCGGCCTACGAGCAGGTCAAGAGCGACCAGGTGCTCTACGCCCACGCCAACCGCGTGCTGCACCTGGAGACCAACCCCGGCAACGCCCGCGCGCTGGTGCAGCGCCACGGCGAGCGCGACGCCTGGATCAACCCGCCACCGATCCCGCTCACCACGGAAGAGATGGACCTGGTGTTCGACCTGCCGTACGCCCGCAGCCCGCACCCGGCCTACGCCGACGAGCAGGGTGGCCACGACGGCACGACCAAGATTCCCGCGTGGGAAATGATCCGCTTCAGCGTCAACATCATGCGTGGCTGCTTCGGCGGCTGCACCTTCTGCTCGATCACCGAGCACGAGGGCCGCATCATCCAGAGCCGCTCCGAGGACTCGGTGATCCGCGAGATCGAGGACATCCGCGACCGCGTGAAGGGCTTCACCGGCGTCATCTCCGACCTGGGTGGCCCGACCGCGAACATGTACCGCATCGGCTGCAAGTCGCCGGAGATCGAGGCGGCCTGCCGCAAGCCGAGCTGCGTCTACCCCGGCATCTGCTCGAATCTGAACACCGACCACGACCCGCTGATCCAGATGTACCGCCGCGCGCGGGCGCTGCGCGGCGTCAAGAAGATCCTGATCGGCTCCGGGCTGCGCTACGACCTGGCGATCCGCTCGCCCGAGTACATCAAGGAGCTGGTCACGCACCACGTCGGCGGCTACCTGAAGATCGCCCCGGAGCACACCGAGGGCGGCCCGCTGTCCAAGATGATGAAGCCGGGCATCGGCACCTACGACCGCTTCAAGCAGCTGTTCGAGAAGTTCAGCGAAGAGGCGGGCAAGAAGCAGTTCCTGATCCCGTACTTCATCGCCGCCCACCCCGGCACCAGCGACGAGGACATGATGAACCTCGCCGTCTGGCTGAAGAAGAACGGCTTCCGCGCCGACCAGGTGCAGACCTTCTACCCCAGCCCGATGGCCACCGCGACGGCGATGTACCACTCCGGTTTCAACCCGCTCAAGGGGTTGAGCCGCGAGGCCGGGCGCGCCGAGAAGGTCGACATCGTGCGCGGGGACCGCCGCCGCCGCCTGCACAAGGCCTTCCTGCGCTACCACGACGCCAACAACTGGCCGCTGCTGCGCGAGGCGCTGAGCGAGATGGGCCGCGCCGACCTGATCGGCAACGGCAAGCACCACCTGATCCCGACCTACCAGCCCACCACCGACGGCAGCTACCAGAGCGCCCGGCGCAAGAACTCGACGCCGGTGGGCATCAAGACCTCGGTCGCCAAGCCGGCGGGCAAGGCGAAGATCGTGGTGCCGGGGGCGGGCCGCATCCTGACCCAGCACACCGGTCTGCCGCCGCGGGTCACTGGGTCGAAGGCGGCGCCCAAGAAGGGCCGCTGACGCCGCGGATCGGCGCCAGCGGACTAGGTTCAGCCCTTGACGAGCCCGTTCATCTGGACCACGTCGAAGTGGCTGCCCTTGACGGTTTTCAGCTCGGCGATCAGTCGGCTGTTGTTCCACCGGGCGTCGGGCACGCCGCTGAGGTAGTAGTTGCTGCCATGGTCGGCGACGAACATGCCGTAGGTCTTCAGCGCGGTCAGGATGGCCTTGGCCTCGTTGCTGAAGGTGGTCGGAATGACAAAGTTCGCCTTGAGCCGGAAGCGCGCCCCCATCGGCGGCAGGGCCGTGCTGATGTTGCTGGACGCCCAGTGGTTGGCCGGCGGCACATAGGCCTTGCGGGTCTTCGAGACGGTGAAACGCAGCGCATGGCGGATGCCGCCAGCCCCCTTGCTGGCTTCCTCGTAGCGGATCAGGCCGGGCAGGATCGGCAGACCCGCCGCGTCGGCGCTGGTCCAGCCGGGTTTGCCGCCCGGGCGGATCACCGTGCTGTCGAGCGCGAAGACGGCGCCGCAGTCGGCATTCCAGCTGCCGTCGGCCTGCGGGAAGGCGCGCTGGAGTTCGTAGAGCCGCTGGTTGTCGCGGTCGATGATGATCACGTGGCGGTCGCCGGCGCTGTTCGGACCGCCCTCGATCGGCGCGGTGCGGGGCACCGGGTAGGGCCCGGGATCGCTCTCGCTGCCATAGGCGGTGAAGCGGATGGCGACCTTGGCCTGCGTGCCCGAGACGACGGTGTACGGAATGCCGATCGGCCCGCCGTCCCAGGTGCCCGAGCCGAAGTCCGGGCGCAGGTTGGCGGTCAGGCCAATGCTGCTCAGGATGGAGGCCGACGCGGGATCGACCACGGCCAGGCTGATGTCGGTGTTGAAGGCGTGGCCCGCGGGGAACGCGACGGCGCCATTCAGGTTGGCGTTGTCGCCCAGGCTGGCGCCGCGGAAGTTGCCGTAGACCGGGGCGACCTGCGCGGCGGCGGTGGTCGGCCACAGGGCGGGGCCGGCACCCATGGCCGCCAGGGCCATCAGCATCTGGCGGCGGGGCAGATCGGGTGTCGCGGCGGTCGGGAGTGGGTGGTGTTTGTGCATGCCTTGCAGTCTGGACGGGTCTGGCGCAAGTGTCTGTGTGGTCTGGTCGGGCCCGGGTAATGGTGGTGTCAGAACCCCCACAATCCGCCCCTGAACGTTGCAGAGAGAGCCAAGAAGTGTTTTTCGCTTTAGAGAAATTCGAGCGTCTGGTCGATCCATTTCCGGCGGCCGAGATGTCCACGCCGCCCCGCGGATTCCTGCACTTCATGTGGAGCTGCACGGCCGGGGTGCGCCCCTACATCCTGGCCATGGCGCTGCTGACCGCGGGCACTGGCGCGTTCGAGGCCTACCTGTTCGGGGTGCTCGGCGACCTGGTCGACTGGCTGGGCCGCACGCCGCCGCAGCAGCTCTGGGCCGAACAGCGGGGCCGCCTGTTCGGGCTGGCCGCGCTGGTGATGGGCAGCACGGTGCTGGTGCTGCTGCAGACCATGTTCAAGCACCAGACGCTGGCCGGCAACTTCCCGATGCGCCTGCGCTGGAACTTCCACCGGCTGATGCTCGGCCAGAGCATGTCCTTCTACCAGGACGAGTTCGCCGGCCGGGTGGCGGCGAAGGTGATGCAGTCGGCCCTGGCGGTGCGCGACACGGCGATGATCACCTGTGACATCCTCGTCTTCGTGGTCATCTACTTCGTGACCATGACGGCGCTGGCCGGGCGACTGGACCTCTGGCTGCTGTGGCCGTTCGCGCTGTGGCTGGTGCTGTACGCGCTGTCGGTGCGCTTCTTCGTGCCGCGCCTGTCGCGCATCGGGCAGAAGCAGGCGGACGCGCGTTCGCTGATGACCGGGCGCATCTCGGACGCTTACACCAACATCGCCACCGTCAAGCTGTTCTCGCACGGCAGGCGCGAAGCTGGTTATGCCCGCAGCGCGATGGGCGAGTTCCTCGGCACGGTGCACGGGCAGATGCGCCTGGTCAGCGGCTTCGAGGTGGTCAACCACCTGCTGAGCATGGGCCTGATCGTGTCGACCGCGGGCGTGGCGCTGTGGCTGTGGATGCGCGGCGAGGTCGGCGTGGGCGCGCTGGCGGCGTCGACCGCGATGGCGCTGCGCCTGAACGGCATGTCGCACTGGGTGATGTGGGAGATGACCTCGCTGTTCGAGCACATCGGCACCGTGCAGGACGGCATGGGCACGCTCGCGCGCCCGCGCACCGTGGTCGACCGGCCGGATGCACCGCCGCTGGCCGTGCCGCGCGGCGAGATCGTGTTCGACAACGTCACCTTCTCCTACGACGCCTCCGGCCAGCACCGCCCGGTGATCGAGGGGCTGCAGCTGCGCATCCGCCCGGGCGAAAAGATTGGTGTGGTCGGGCGCTCTGGCGCCGGCAAGTCGACCATCGTCAACCTGCTGCTGCGCTTCTATGACGTGCAGGCGGGACGCATCGTGATCGACGGCCAGGACATCGCCCACGTCGCGCAGGACAGCCTGCGCGAGCACATCGGCATGGTGACGCAGGACACCTCGCTGCTGCACCGCTCGGTGCGCGACAACATCCTCTACGGCCGACCCGATGCGGGGGACGAGGCCATGGTCGATGCCGCAGCCCGGGCCGAGGCCACCGAATTCATCCGCACGCTGAGCGATCCGGCCGGCCGCCAGGGCTACGACGCGCATGTCGGTGAACGTGGGGTGAAGCTCTCCGGCGGGCAGCGCCAGCGCATCGCCATCGCCCGCGTGATGCTCAAGGACGCGCCCATCCTGCTGCTCGACGAGGCCACCAGCGCGCTCGATTCCGAGGTCGAGGCGGCCATCCAGGCCAGCCTGTACACGTTGATGGAGGGCAAGACGGTCGTGGCCATCGCCCACCGCCTGTCCACCATCGCCGCGATGGACCGGCTCATCGTGCTGGACCAGGGCCACATCGTCGAGCAGGGGGACCACCAGAGCCTGCTGGCGCAGGGCGGCTTGTATGCGCGGCTCTGGGCGCGGCAGAGCGGCGGGTTTCTGGGTGAAGAAGAAACTGAATGTAACGGTGAAAATTCACCTCTTTGATATTTCAATTGCCCATTCCCACTACAGTTCTCATTTGCGTGGCAAGGTGCGTCATTGCGGTGCCATCGAATGGGTACACTCGTCAAATTACCTGCCGTCGATTGAAGTCACATGGCTCTAGCCTCCCCGGGAAACTCACCCGCTGTGTTTGATCTGAAAAGCGCCACGCTCACGCTGGTCGCTCTGGTGGTGAAGTCTCCCCACTTGCCGGAACTGGCGGAACAACTCAAGGTCCGTCTGGGGCCATCGACCGAGTTTTTCAATCAGGATCCGGTGCTCATCGATCTGGCGCACATTCAGGATTCTCCGGGCGAGATCGATTTTCGCGGCCTGGTCGAACTCCTGCGCAGCTACAGCATGGTGCCGGTGGCCGTTCGTGGTGGCTCGCCGGCCCAGATGAGCGCCGCGCAGGCGGTCGGACTGTGCGAGGTGCCACCACAGGAAGGGCCTCCGCCCGCGCGGGCGTCGGCGGCGGCGCCGCCCGTCGTGTCGCACGCGTCCTCGATCATGGTGATCGACCGGCCGCTGCGCTCCGGACAGCAGGTCTACGCCAAGGGCTCGGACCTGGTCATCCTCGCGCTGGTCAACCATGGCGCGGAAGTGATCGCGGACGGCAGCATCCATGTCTATGCCCCGCTGCGTGGCAAGGCAATTGCCGGCGCGACCGGGGACGTGAATGCGCGGATATTCAGCACCTGCCTGGAGCCGGAATTGATCTCCATTGCGGGGATATACCAGACCACCGATCCGCCGCTGCCTCAGGAAGTGCGCGGAAAACCTGCCCAGGTTCGGCTGGATGGGGACACCCTGATCATCGAACCCATCAAGGCCTGACGCGTGCGCGGCATTTCCCAGATGGGTGTTTCCCCCAAGTCGGCAAATAACAAACAAGTCAACAGAAAGGACCTCGACGGATGGCCAAGATCATTGTGGTGACCTCCGGGAAGGGGGGCGTCGGCAAAACCACCACCAGCGCCAGCTTTGCTTCAGGACTGGCACTTCGGGGACACAAGACGGTTGTCATCGATTTCGATGTCGGCCTGCGCAATCTCGACCTCATCATGGGCTGCGAGCGCCGCGTGGTGTATGACCTCATCAACGTCATCAACAGCGAAGTGCATCTGCAGCAGGCCCTGATCAAGGACAAGCACTGCGAGAACCTCTTCGTGCTGGCGGCTTCCCAGACGCGCGACAAGGAAGCGCTGAACAAGGAAGGCGTCGGCCGGGTGTTCCAGGAACTCGCCGAGATGGGCTTCGAGTTCATCGTCTGCGATTCGCCGGCCGGCATCGAGACCGGCGCGATGATGGCGATGCACTACGCCGACGAGGCGCTGGTGGTGACGAACCCGGAAGTCTCGTCCGTGCGGGACTCGGACCGCATCCTGGGCATGCTCAGCTCCAAGACCCTGCGCGCCATCGAAGGCCGCGAGCCCGTCAAGGAGCACCTGCTCATCACCCGCTACAACCCGAGCCGGGTGCAGGGCGGCGAGATGCTGTCGATCGAGGACATCCACGAGATCCTGCGCATCAAGCTGATCGGCGTGATCCCGGAATCGGAAGTGGTGCTGCAGGCGTCGAACCAGGGTGTGCCGGTGATCCACATGGCCGGGACGGATGCCGCGGAAGCCTACAAGGACGTGGTGGAGCGGTTCCTTGGCGAAGAGAAGCCGATGCGTTTCATCGAACTGGTGAAGCCGGGTTTCTTCAAGCGGTTGTTTGGCGCGAGGTGACCCCATGGGGTTTCTATCATTCATGCTCGGTGAAAAGCAGAAATCCGCGACGGTCGCCAAGGAACGCCTGCAGATCATCCTGGCCCACGAGCGCACCTCGCGCAGTGCCAGCCCGGACTACCTGCCCGCGTTGCAGCGCGAATTGCTGGCCGTGGTGACCAAGTACGTGTCGATCAGCCCGAACGACATCAAGGTCCATCTGGAGCGGCACGACAACCTCGAGGTGCTCGAAGTCAAGATCGAGTTGCCGGAAGGACCCCGTGTCAACTTCGACAATCAGCGCTCGGGTGGCGGTGCCTGACAGCGCTTGGCCGTCGATGCGCCCCGCCGACCGCAGGGCGTCTCGCGGTCCCAGCGCGGTGTGGGCGTGCCGGCATCGTCCATTTGCGCTTCCACCGTGTCCCACGCACGCACGCCGCGGCGGTCCACCGTCATGCGCAGCACCCAGCCAGTGCGCCCTGGCGGCTGGCTGAACCCGTCGAACACGAAGTTCCCCAGACTCCAGACGATCGGCCGGCCCTTGTAGGTGTTGGCGCCCTGGGTCACATGGGGATGCCCGCCGACCACGGCATCGGCGCCCGCGTCGATCATCCGCTGGGCGAGTTGCTGCTGGCGGGTGCTGTGCGCAGGCTCGCTCTCCCAGCCCCAATGCATGAAGGGAATCACCACATCGGCGCCTGCCCGCCGCGCGGCCCGGATGTCGGCGACAACTTCGCGGTCGTCGCTCCACGCGATGCCCGGCCAGGTGGCGCCCGCCTCGAAGGCCCGCGGCTTGAACTCGTTGTAGCCGAGCACGGCGATGCGCAGGCCCTTGCGCTTGATCCACAGCGGCGCGTGCGCTGCCTGCAGGTTCTCTCCACCGCCGAAGACCGCGATCCCCGCCGCCTTCACACGCTGCATGGTTTCCACGAGGGCGCCGCGGCCGTAGTCGCCGGAGTGGTTGTTCGACACCGCCAGCGCGTCAAACCGCCCCTGCAGCACCGGCAGCACCCGCGGGTCGGCGCGGAAGGTGAAGATCTTGCCGTCCATCGGCTGGCCGGTGGTGGCGATCGGGCACTCCAGGTTGCCGATGGTGTAGTCGGCGTCGCGCAGCACGGCGTCGAAGGCGGCCAGCGGATCGCCGCCTGCCGCGATGGTCTTGCCCGGGCCGTCGTCGAGCATGACGTCGCCTGCAAAGACCAGGCGCACGACCTCGTCCGGTTTGCGCGCAGGGGCCTTGACCTTGGCCGCCAGCGCGGGAGGTGCGAGCACGGTCAGTGCCAGCAGGGTGGTCAGCAGGCGCAGGAGGTTCATTTCGTGGAGATCCATTCGCACCAGTACTGCAGCTCGCCGTCGCGCACGGGTTCGTAGACGGTCTGGTATCCGGTGAATCCGCCGCGGCGTCCTGCGGGGTGCAAGGGTGCAGCGTAGCGGGCCTGGTGGATCAGCACCGGCCCGTCCTCGCGGTCGGCGAAGGTCTCGATGCGGAGGTCGTCGGGCAGGCCGCGGGTGCGTTCCAGCACGAGGCGGAAGCGGAAGTAGGAGCCGACCTCGACCGGTGCGACCGTCAGCGCGCTGGCCACGGGCCCGGCCTCGATGGTGCGGGTCTCGCCGCCGTAGTCGACGTGGCAGCGCACCCGGTCGGCGGCGCTGGCGGCGAGCGGCAGGAGCAGGGCGACGGCGGTCAGCGCCGCGCAGAAGAGGGGTTCAGGCCTGCGCATCGAACTGGTCTGCGTTGCGCCCGCGGATGCCCGCGTAGAAGGCCTTGATGGTGACCATGTCGCGTTCGATGTCGCCGGTCGGGTGGAACACCGGGCCGACGCCACCCACCTTGCGCTGGTAGTCGAGGTAGGCCAGCACGATCGGCACCCGGGCCTGCAGCGCGATGTAGTAGAAGCCGGTCTTCCAGTAGCGCACCTTGCTGCGGGTGCCCTCGGGCGGCACGATCAGCTGCACGGCACCATCGGCGTCGACCAGCGCCTGCGCCGACGCGGCCACGAGGTTGTTGGACGTTTCCCGCCGCACCGCGATGCCGCCCAGCCAGCGCATCAGGCCACCGAAGGGCGGGCGGAAGATCTGCCACTTGCCCATCCAGTAGACGCGCAGGTCCAGCACGAAGGCCACCATCAGCGTGTAGGGCAGGTCCCAGTTGCTGGTGTGCGGGGCGGCGATGACCACGCACTTGGTGACATCGGCCGGCAGCTGGCCCTCGACCTTCCAGCCGGAGAGCCGCAGGACGGCGGCGGAGAGGGCCCGAAAGACGCGGTTGACGCCGGGTGTATCGAAGATGGTGCGGTGCATGGGGGCGCATTCTCGCCTGACCGGATAATCCGCCCATGCAAGAACCTACGAACGCCCCCGATTCCTTTTCGCGCCTGCCGCTCTCGCCGGCGATGCTGGCCAATCTGGAGCAGCTCGGCTATACCCGGATGACCCCGATCCAGGCCGCCAGCCTGCCGCTCGCGCTCGCCGGCCACGACCTGATCGCGCAGGCCAAGACCGGCAGCGGCAAGACGGCGGCCTTCGCGCTGGCGCTGCTGGCACGGCTGGATGTCGCGCGCCAGGACGTGCAGGCCATGGTCCTGTGCCCGACCCGCGAACTCGCCGACCAGGTCACCCAGGAGATCCGCCGGCTGGCCCGCGCGCAGGACAACATCAAGATCCTGACCCTGTGCGGCGGCTCGACCATGCGCCCGCAGATCGACAGCCTGGCCCACGGCGCGCACATCGTCGTCGGCACACCCGGCCGCATCGGCGACCACCTGGAGCGCGGCAGCCTGGTGCTGGGCGTGCTCAACACGCTGGTGCTCGATGAAGCCGACCGGATGCTCGACATGGGCTTCCACGACGACATCGCGTCGATTGCCCGCCAGTGCCCGCGCCAGCGCCAGACCCTGCTGTTCTCGGCCACCTACCCGGAAGGCATCGCCAACCTGAGCCGCGAGTTCATGCGGTCGCCGCAGGAGGTCAAGCTGAAGGAGGTCCACGCGCCGAGCAAGATCCACCAGCACTGGTACGAGATCGCCGAGGACCAGCGCCTGCACGCGGTGACGCTGCTGCTGAAGAAGTACCGCCCGGACAGCGCCATCGCCTTCTGCAACACCAAGCAGCGCTGCCGCGATCTGGTGGACGTGCTGGTGGCGTCCGGCTTCGAGGCGCTGGCGCTGCACGGCGATCTGGAGCAGCGCGACCGCGACCAGGTGCTGATCCAGTTCGCCAACCGCAGCGCCTCGGTGCTGGTGGCGACCGATGTGGCCGCACGCGGTCTGGACATCGCGCAGCTCGGCGCGGTCATCAACGTCGACATCACGCCCGACACCGAGGTGCACATCCACCGCGTCGGGCGGACGGGCCGGGCGGACGAGGAGGGCCTGGCCTTCAGCCTCGCCAGCCTGGACGAGATGGGCCGCGTCGGCCGCATCGAGGTGCTGCAGGGCCGCGAGACGGTGTGGTCGCCGCTGGCGGAGCTGTTCAACGCCGAGGTCGAGGAGGCGCCGCCGCTGGTGCCGCCGATGCAGACCATCCAGATCCTGGGCGGTCGCAAGGACAAGATCCGCCCCGGCGACGTGCTGGGCGCGCTCACCGGCGAGGCGGGCTATGTGTCGGCGCAGATCGGCAAGATCAACGTCACCGACTTCCACACCTACGTGGCCGTGGACACCAAGGTGGCGCGCCAGGCGGCAGATCGGCTGAGCAAGGGCAACATCAAGGGTCGCAAGGCGAAGGCGCGGCTGCTCAAGGACGTGCTGGCCGAATCGGCTGCACGCGGTTGACAGACGGACGGACGGACGGACGGACGCACACAAGGAGCACACACCATGGGCAAGGACAAGAACGGCAAGAAGTCGGAGGACCACTCCGAACGCCCCGAACGCCTCGGCAAGTCGGACTACGCCGACGCGCTGGAGCCGATGGAGGTGGAACTCAACCGCCTGGCCCGCTGGGTGGCGCACCACGGCAAGCGCGTGCTGGTGATCTTCGAGGGCCGCGACACCGCCGGCAAGGGCGGGGCGATCAGCGCGGTCAGCGACTGCCTGAATCCGCGCCAGTGCCGTGTCGTCGCGCTGGCCAAGCCGACCGAGGTCGAGCGCACGCAGTGGTACTTCCAGCGCTACACCGCGCACCTGCCCGCGGCCGGCGAGATCGTGCTGTTCGACCGCAGCTGGTACAACCGCGCCGGCGTCGAGAAGGTGATGGGCTACTGCGGCGAGGACGAGGTGCAGCGCTTCCTGAAGCAGGCGCCCGTGTTCGAGCAGCAACTGGTCGACGACGGCATCCTGCTGTTCAAGTACTGGCTCACCGTGGACCAGGCCGAGCAGGAGACGCGCTTCGCCGAGCGCCGCAGCGACCCGCTCAAGCGCTGGAAGCTGTCGCCGATCGACCTGAAGGCGCGCCAGAAGTACCGCGAGTACGGCGCAGCCCGCGACGCGATGCTGGAAGCCACCCACACGAAGTCCGCCCCCTGGACGCTGGTGGACTTCAACGACCAGCGCCGCGGCCGGCTGACGCTGATCCGGCACCTGCTCGACCAGCTGCCCGACTGCGATGTGCCGGAACAGCTCATCGAGTTCGAACCTTTGCCCGGGCCCCCCGCGCGAGAATCGTTCACCGGGCCGCTGAAGCCGATTCCGACTTTTTGACCGCAAAACGCAGAACGTACTACCACCATGAAACACCTGTTCACCCGCGGCGTGCTGCCGCTCCTGCTGGCCGCTGCGGCGCTGCTCACCGGCTGCGACCAGCAGAAGATCGCCAAGCTCGAAGAGGGCGTCGCGACCGAGATGGACGTGATGCGCGAGTTCGGCACGCCGCTCGACATCCAGCGCCTGGACGACGGCACGCGGGTCTTCGAGTACACCCGCCAGCCGGAAGGCAGCACCAACTACTACATCACCATCGGCCCGGACGGCAAGATGGCCGGCCTGCGCCAGGTGCTGCACCCGAGCTACTTCGCCAAGGTCCAGCCGGGCATGACGGTGGCCGAGGTGCGCCGTCTGCTGGGCCAGCCCGCGGAGAAGCAGGCCTTCCAGCTCAAGAAGGAAGAGGTCTGGGACTGGCGCTGGCAGGATGGGCAAACGCGCAAGGTCTTCCGCGTCACCTACGACTTCGGTGGCAAGGTGCTGAGCGCCGCCTCGCTCGACGATCCGCGCGACCTCTCCCAGACGGGCACCCGATGACGCCAGGCGCTGCAAGCAAGCTGAAGTACCTGCGCGGCTACCCGGCTGAGCTGCAGGCGCAGGTGGTCGAACTGGTCGCCGAGGACAAGCTCGGGGCGCTGCTGGCCCGGCGCCATCCCGAGCCGCACGAGGTCCGCACCGACCGGGCGCTCTACGACTACACGCAGGAACTCAAGAGCCGCTACCTGCGCAGCGCCGAGCCGGTCACCAAGGTGCTCTACGACCAGAAGCTCAAGGTCATCCAGCACGCGCTCGGCACCCACACCACCATCTCGCGCGTGCAGGGCGGCAA
Organism: uncultured Sphaerotilus sp.; assembly: GCF_963924895.1. Classification (NCBI taxonomy): domain Bacteria; kingdom Pseudomonadati; phylum Pseudomonadota; class Betaproteobacteria; order Burkholderiales; family Sphaerotilaceae; genus Sphaerotilus; species uncultured Sphaerotilus sp. The sequence continues at coordinate 171,648 of NZ_CAWURG010000015.1, read as the reverse complement.
GCTCAAGGCCAAGCGCGAGATCCGGGTGGCCAGCCTGTTCCGGGAGGCCCCGGCGGCCTTCCTGAAGATGATCGTCGTGCATGAACTCGCGCACCTGAAGGAGCGCGAGCACGACAAGGCCTTCTACGCGCTGTGCTGCCACATGGAGGCCAGCTACCACCAGCTGGAGTTCGACCTGCGGCTCTACCTGACGCACCTGGACCAGCGCGCTGCGGCCGTGGTCCGCAACGGCGTGGCACCCTGACCCCGTCACATCGTCGGCGTCATGGCCCAGGAGGACGATGCGGGGGGCACGGCGGAACCCGCTGAGGAGGCAGGCTCTGTCAGCAAATCGACCACCGTGGTCGGTGCGGCGATGCCGATCCGTTCGACGTTGCCGCCCTGGGCCCATTCGGCGTAGCGCCAGTCGGTGCCCAGCCGAACGAGGCCGTCCGGTGCGACGGGATCGGTTTCCGGCAATCCGGCGAGCGCCTTGTCCATGAAACCGATCCAGATCGGCAGCGCCAGCGCGCTGCCGGAGGCCTGCTCGCCCAGGCTGCGCGGCTCGTCGAAACCCACCCAGGCCACCGCGACGACGCTGGGGTGGAAGCCCGCGAACCAGGCGTCGACGGCGTCGTTGGTGGTGCCGGTCTTGCCGTAGAGGTCGCTGCGCTGCAGGGTGCGCTGGGTGAGCGCGGCGGTGCCACCCGCGCGGGTGACGTCCTGCAGCATCGAGTTGACGAGGAAGACGTTGCGCACCGGAATCGCGTGGCTGTCGGCTTCGCGGGGTGGCAGGCGCGGTGGCTGGAACACGACCACGCCCTGCGCGTTGGTGATGCGGTCGATGAAGACCGGGGTCGTGTCATGGCCGCCATTGGCGAGCATCGCGTAGGCCTTGGCCAGCTGCAGCGGCGTGGTGCTGCCGGAGCCGAGCGCCAGGGTCAGGTCGTTCGGCAGGCGGGCCGGGTCGAAACCGAAGCGGCTGATCCAGTCCCGGGCGCTCTCCAGCCCGATCTGTTGCAGCAGGCGCAGGCTGACGAGGTTCTTGGACCGCACCAGCCCCTGCCGCACCGTGATCGGGCCATCGAAGCGGCCATCGGCATTGCGCGGCTGCCAGCTGGCGAGGGCGGTTTCGCTGTCGCTGGCACTGGCGCTGGCATTGGCACTGGTGGCCAGGAGTGGTGCATCGTTGACGAGGGTGTCGGGCATCACGCCCTGTTCCAGCGCCGCGGAGTAGAGAAAGGGCTTGATGCTGGAGCCAGCCTGTCGCCAGGCCTGCGTTGCCCGGTTGAAGGGGCTGCGCGTGAAGTCGAAGCCGCCGACGAGGGCCTTCAGCCGCCCGCTGGCAGGCTCCAGCGCGACGAAGGCCGCCTGCACCTGCGGCCACTGCGCGATGGCCCAGCCGAAGTCCCGCCGCTCCAGCCGGACGACCGCACCACGGCGGATCGCGAGGTCCTCGGGGGCGTCTGGCAGCAATGCGGCCCGCACGCGGGCGAGCCCGGCGCCGCTCAGCTGGATGGTTTCGCCGGTGGCGAGCTGCGCCGCGACGCCCCGGTGGTCGGACTCGGTGACGATGGCCAGCCGCAGGTCGGTGTCGTCCTGGTGGTCGCGCAGGGCCTGGGCGGCGGCACGCTCCAGTTCGGCGCCACGCAGGAAGGGCAGGGTCTCGTGCGCCTCGGGGCCGCGCCAGGGCTGGTGGCGCTCGTGGTCCATCACGGTGGCGCGCAGTGCGGCGTAGGCGGCTTGCTGCTCAGCGGCGCGCACGGTGGTGTAGACCTTGTAGCCCTGCGTGTTCGCAGTCTCGCCGAAGCGGGCCACCACCGCCTGCCGCGCCATCTCGGCGAGGTACTCGGCGTGGACCCCGGTGTGCGTGGGCAGCTGGATCGCCAGGGTTTCGGTCAGCGCGGCGGTGTGCTCGTCCGGCGTGATCAGGCCGACCTTTTCCATGCGCTTGAGCACCAGCGCCTGCCGGGCCCGGGCGCGGGCGATGTTGGTGACCGGGTTGGCGTAGCTCGGGTTCTGCGGCAGCCCGGCGAGCATGGCCGACTCGGCGATCGACAGCGCCGACAGCGGCTTGCCGAAGTAGACCTGCGCCGCGGCGGCGAAACCGTAGGCACGCTGGCCGAGGTAGATCTGGTTCATGTACAGCTCGAGGATCTGCGCCTTGCTGAGCTGGCGCTCGATCTGCAGCGCCAGCAGGGCTTCCTTGAGCTTGCGCTCCAGCGTCTTGCTGGGCGAGAGGAAGAAGTTGCGCGCCACCTGCTGCGTGATGGTCGAGGCCCCCTGGCGCATGCCGCCGCCGAGGTTGGCCAGCAGGGCGCGGGCGATGCCGAGCGGGTCGATGCCGAAGTGCTGCTCGAAGCGGGTGTCCTCGATGGCGAGCACGGCGCCCTGCAGCATCGCCGGGATCTCCGCGATCGGCACGAACTGGCGCCGCTCGGCACCGAACTGCCCGATCTGCGTCCCGTCGGCGGTGTAGACCACCAGCGGCTGCTGCGGTTCGTAGTGGGTGACCTTGTCGAGCGGAGGCAGGTCGGGCCACAGGCGGGCGACGGCCATGCCGAGGCCGAGGACGCCGACCAGGGCCACGGCCAGCACGAGTCCAAACACGATCTTGCCTGTCGTGCGCACGGCCTGCCACCGGCGCCGGTGCATGGGGAGATTCGACTTCACGGCAGGGCGCAGCTGGGGTGGCAGGAGTGGGTTGGCACGCCGACTGTAGCCGTCGCGGCTGCGGGCCAAGCCTCGCCAAAGGAATGGGATGAGGGTTTTTCAGTACACACTGAGGGCCATTTTCTGCCTAAGCCGATGACCGAGCCTTTCAAGTATCGACGCTGCCCGCCGGTGATGAACCTGGCAACGTACGCACCGGCCCTCATGGCCTGGCCGGCTGGGCGCTGTGGCCGATGGGCGAATGGGTCGCGCGCCGCGCGCTGCTGGCTGCTCTCCGCAGTCTTCGAGCTGCGCGTGCCGGGTGGCGTCAGCCCAGCAGCTGGCCGAGCGCGTCGAAGCGCTCCGGGCTGAAGCCGACGGTGTGGCGGCCGTCCGGCCACTGCACGACCGGGCGCTTGATGACACTCGCCTGCGCCAGCATCAGCGCGCGGGCGCTGGCGGCATCGGTGACCGCGGCTCTGGTGGCGTCGTCGAGCTTGCGCCAGGTCGTGCCGCTGCGGTTGAGCAGCGTTTCCCAGCCGACCTGGGCGATCCAGGCGTCCAGCGCTGTTGCGGGCACACCTTGCTTCTTGAAGTCGTGGAAGGTGACCGCCACGCCGCGCTCGACCAGCCAGGCGCGGGCCTTCTTGACGGTGTCGCAGTTCGGGATGCCGTACAGCGTGAGGGCGACCGGGTGGCTCATTGGCGCGCCGTCCGGACGTTGACGGGCGCGGCCGCGGGGAAGCTGGTGCGCCAGGGGTTGATGTCCAGCCCGCCGCGGCGGGTGTAGCGGGCGTAGACCTGCAGCTTGACGGGCTGGCAGCGGGTCAGGATGTCCATGTAGATCCGCTCGACGCACTGTTCGTGGAATTCGTTGTGCCCGCGGAAACTCACGAGGTAGCGCAGCAGGCCGGCCTGGTCGATCTGCGGGCCGCTGTAGTGGATCTGCACGCTGCCCCAGTCCGGCTGGCCGGTGACCAGGCAGTTGCTCTTGAGCAGGTGGGAGGTGAGCGTCTCGGTGACGGGCAGCTCGTCGAGCGCCGCCGTGAGCAGCTCGGGCGCGGGCTGGAAGACGTCGCAGTCGATGTCCATGCGGTCCAGGCAGAGGCCGGAGAGTTCGTGGATCGGCTGCGCGTCGAAGGCCTCGGGCAGCACCAGCTTCACGCCGACCCGCACGCCAGTGGCCGCGCTCAGGTCGCGCACCAGCAGCTCGCGCACCGCGTCGATCGACGCGAAGCGGGTCATGTTGAAGCTGTTGAGGTAGAGCTTGAGCGACTTGCTCTCGATGATGTTCGGCGATTCGCAGGGCACCGTGAACGTCGCCAGTGCCACCTCGGGCTTGCCGCGCAGCGTGAGCCAGGACAGCTCGAACGCAGTCCACAGGTCGGCGCCCATGAAGGGCAGGCGGCTTTGGGTGTTGGCGGTGGTGAGGCCGATCTCCTCGCGCTTGGGGGCGCGCGACATCGGGTACAGCAGCTCGGGGGCGTAGGTGTCGCGGTAGGTGGCCACCGTCTTGCCGAGGGGCGAGGCGTCGGGGTTGCTGTGGGCGGGTGCTTGGTCGGTCATGGTTCGGGATGGTAGCCAAGCAGCTCGACCGGCGGCTGCAGGCCCAGGCGCTGTGCGTGGCGGGCCAGCAGCGGGTCGGCGGTGACGAAGCCGGTGGCGCCCGCTTCGGCGCTGATCGCCAGGTGCAGCGCGTCGGCGAAGTCCATGCCTGCGGTGTGGGCCATCTGGGCGGTCCAGACGGCCTCGATGTCGGGGCAGTGCAGGTTGGGCAGCGCCAGGATGGCGGCGATGGCGCGGCTGAGGTCGTTGTTGCCGATGCGCTTGCTCTTGAGCAGCCAGACCAGCTCCAGCAGCACGGTGCCGGTGACACCGTAGCGCTTGGGCTGGCGCAGCAACTCGCGTGCAGCGGCGTAGGCGGCGGGCTGGTCGCGCAGGATGAGCCGTGCGAGCACGGAGCTGTCGAGGAAGATCATGGCTGGCCCCGGCCCAGGCGGCGGTCCTCGCTGCCCAGCAGGGCGACGATGGCGGCTTCGTCCTCGGTGGCGCTGGTCGGGGCGACCTCGGGGCGGTACAGGCAGCCCGCGAGCTGGTCGACGGCCGCGTGGATCGCGTCCAGGTCGAACTCCGGCTCGCGCAGCGGCTCCAGCACGAGCCGGCCGGCGTCGACACTCAGCGCGAACCGGGTGCCGGGCAGCAGATTCAACTCGTTGCGCAGCGCCTTGGGGATGACGATCTGGCCCTTGCTGGAGAGGCTGGCGGTGTGCATCGGCGTGACTCGGACGTGGGTCGGTCGAAGGTGGCGGGGAGGTGCACCCAGTTTACCGAGTTCTGCGCTCCGGGCCGACAGGGCGCAGGCACTTGGCCCATGCCGTCCAAACTCCGCATTCCTCCTGATTTCCTCCGCTTCTTGCCGGATGGATGCAGGGGCATGCCCCGTGTTCAGGGGCCGTGTGCATGGGCCGTCCTATACTGCCCGATCGATTCATGGTGTGCAGGCTGGCGTGGTCTGCAACGCAAGAGGTGTCCGAAAATGGGTAGCAAATTGAAGGTTGCGGGTTGGGTGGCTGTCGGGGCCGTCGCCGGTGCGCTGGCCACGATGCAGTTGCAGGCCACGGCGCGCAGTGCGCTGTCGCCGCTGCCGCTGGAGGACATGCAGCAGCTGGCGGCAGTGTTCGACCTCGTCAAGCGTTCCTACGTCGAGCCGGTCGATGAGAAGAAGCTGATCCGCGACGCGATCGGCGGCATGGTGTCCGGGCTGGACCCGCACTCGGCCTACTTCGAAGGCCAGGCTTACAAGGAATTCCACGAAGGAATCAGCGGCAAGTTCACGGGTGTGGGCATCCAGATCGAGATGGAAGAGGGCCTCGTGAAGGTCGTCTCGCCGATCGAGGGATCCCCCGCCTTCCGCGCTGGCATGCAGACGGGTGACCTGATCACGCGCATCGACGAGACCGCCGTCAAGGGCCTGAACATGGACCAGGCCATCAAGCGCATGCGCGGCCCGAGCGGCTCCAAGGTGCTGCTGACGGTCTACCGCAAGGCCGAGAACCGCACCTTCCCCGTCACGATCATCCGCGAGGAGATCAAGACCAAGAGCGTGCGCTCGAAGGTGATGGAGCCGGGCTACGCCTGGATCCGCGTCAACCAGTTCCAGGAGCCGACGCTGCGCGACTTCGTCGAGCAGTTGAAGGAAATTTTCCGCGCCGAGCCGAACCTGAAGGGTCTGGTGCTCGACCTGCGCAACGACCCGGGCGGCCTGCTCGACAGCGCGGTCGGCATCTCGGCGGCCTTCCTGCCCAAGGACGCGGTGGTGGTGTCGACCAATGGCCAGATCCCCGAGTCGCGCAGCGTGCTCAAGGCCTCGCCGATGTTCTATTCGCGGGACGGCAGCGACCTGCTGGCGGGCCTGCCGGCGCTGATCAAGTCGGTGCCGGTGGTGGTGCTGGTCAACGAAGGCTCGGCCTCGGCCAGCGAGATCGTGGCCGGCGCGCTCAAGGACCACAAGCGGGCCATCATCATGGGCTCGCAGACCTTCGGCAAGGGCTCGGTGCAGAGCGAGATGGCGCGTCTGCCGATGCCCAACACCTCGCTGAAGATCACGACGGCGCGCTACTACACGCCGTCCGGCCAGTCGATCCAGGCCAAGGGCATCCTGCCCGACATCCCCGTGGACGAGACCGCAGAAGGCAGCCCGTACGCCGCGCTGCGCCTGCGCGAGGCCGATCTGGACAAGCACCTGATCAACGGCCCGGAAGCCGACAAGAAGGATGCTGCCCGCGAGAAGGCCCGCGAGGAGGCGCTCAAGAAGCTGGAAGAGGCGAATGCCAAGGCCAAGGAAGCGAAGGACAAGGACAAGCCGGTCGCCCGCCTGCCCGAGTACGGCGCGCCCGAGGACTTCCCGCTCCAGCAGGCGCTCAACCGCCTGAAGGGCAAGCCGGTCGTGGCCTCCAAGACGCAGGTCGAGCGCAAGGCCGACGAGCCGAAGCCGAACTGAGCGTGAGCGGGAGCCTGCGCTTGGACGCCCTCGACGAGATGAACGACGACCAGCTGCTGCGCTACAGCCGCCACATCCTGCTCGACGAGATCGGCGTGGAAGGGCAGCAGCGGCTGCTGGCGGCCCACGCGCTGGTGATCGGTGCGGGCGGGCTGGGCTCACCGGTGCTGCTCTATCTGGCCAGCGCGGGCGTCGGCACGGTCACCGTGGTCGACCACGACACGGTGGACCGCACCAACCTGCAGCGCCAGATCGCCCACACCGAAGACCGCGTCGGCCAGCCCAAGGTGCTGTCCGCCGCGGCCTCGATGGCGGCGATCAACCCGGAGGTGCGGGTCCACACCATCGCCGAGCGCGCGGATGCCGCGATGCTCGACACGCTGGTGGCGCGGGCCGACGTGGTGCTGGACTGCAGCGATAACTTCCCCACGCGCCACGCGGTCAACGCCGCCTGCGTGCAGCATGGCAAGCCGCTGGTCTCGGGCGCGGCGATCGGGCTGGACGGCCAGATCTCGGTCTGGGATCCGCGTGCTGCGGCCGACCCGTGCTACGCCTGCGTGTTTCCGCCCTCGGCCGAAGTGCCGGAGGTGCGCTGCGCCACGATGGGCGTGTTCGCGCCGCTGGTCGGCATCATCGGCACGATGCAGGCGGCCGAGGCACTGAAGATCCTGGCCGGCTTTGGCACCTCGCTGGCCGGACGGCTGCAGATGCTCGACGTGCGCCGCATGGAATGGACCGAGATCCGCATGGGCCGCGACCCCGCGTGCCCCGTCTGCGCGGATCGACACACCGAACGACATGGACCACTCTCATCCTGACCTGAAAGCCCGCAACTTCCCCAGCGCGGAGGAAGAAGCCCTCGCCGCCCAGCCGGCGTCCCGCTACAGCGGCCCGGAAAGCGCCTACCGGCTCGCGTTCACCGACAACGATTTCCTGCTGCTCGAGGAGCTGCGCCCGGTGCGGATGCAGCTGGAGCTGCTCAAACCGGAACTGGTGCAGCGCGAGCAGGGCATCGAATCCACCATCGTCATCTTTGGCAGCGCCCGCATCCTGCCGCTGGACGTCGCGGCCAGCCGCCTGGACGAGGCCGAAGCCAGCGGTGACGCGGTTGCGGTGGCCCGCGCCCGCACGCAGGTGCAGATGAGCCGCTACTACGAGGAAGCGCGGGCCTTCGGGGCCATCGTCACGCGCGAGTCGGCGCGGCTCGAGACACCGATCTACGTGGTCACCGGCGGTGGTCCCGGCATCATGGAGGCGGGCAACCGCGGGGCGTTCGAGGTGGGTGGACGCAGCATCGGCCTGAACATCGTGCTGCCGCACGAGCAGGAGCCGAACGCCTACATCACGCCCGAGCTGTGCTTCCAGTTCCACTACTTCGCACTGCGCAAGATGCATTTCCTGATGCGCAGCATCGCGCTCGTCTGCTTCCCGGGCGGCTTCGGCACGCTCGACGAGCTGTTCGAGACGATGACGCTGGTGCAGACGGGCAAGTCGCGCCGCCGGCCCATCCTGCTGTTCGGTCGCGATTTCTGGACCCGGCTGATCGACTTCGACTGGCTGATCGAGACCGGCATGATCGGCCCGCGCGACACCGAACTGTTCCAGTTCGTCGAGACTGCCGAAGAGGCCTGGGCCTACCTGTCGAGCCACTACGGCTTCGACCTTCCCGACACGCAGACCGGCAAGTTCGCCGAGGACATGTGAGCATGGTGCAGACCCGCAAGACCGTGGTGTCCCTGATCGGTGTACCGACGGATGCCGGAGCCTCGGCCCGCGGCGCTTCGATGGGGCCTGAAGCCTTGCGGGTCGCCGGACTGCGCGAGCGTCTGGAGGCCCACGGGCTGGAGGTGCGCGATACCGGCAACCTCGCCGGCCCGGCCAATCCCTGGCAGCCCCCGGTCGACGGCTACCGCCACCTGGCCGAAGTCGCCGAGTGGAACCGCCTGACGCACGAGGCGGTGCACGCCGAACTGGCGTCCGGGCGCCTGCCGATCATGCTGGGCGGCGACCACTGCCTGGGCATTGGCTCGATCAGCGCGGTCGCGCGCCATTGCCGCGAACAGGGCCGCAAGCTGCGCGTGCTGTGGCTCGATGCCCATGCCGACTTCAACACCAGCGCCATCACGCCGAGCGGCAACATCCATGGCATGCCGGTGGCCTGCCTGTGTGGCTTCGGTCCGGACGAACTGATCAGCATTGGCGGCCACGTGCCGGCGATCTCGCCCAAGGTGATCCGCCAGATCGGCATCCGCAGCGTGGACGAGGGCGAGAAGCGCTTCGTGCACCAGCAGGACCTCGAAGTCTTCGACATGCGCTACATCGACGAGATGGGCATGCGCCATGCCATGGAGCTGGCGCTGGCCACGCTCGACGACAACACCCACCTGCACGTGAGCTTCGATGTCGATTTCCTCGACCCGGACATCGCGCCCGGCGTGGGCACCACTGTGCCGGGCGGGCCGACCTACCGCGAGGCCCAGCTCTGCATGGAGATGATCGCCGACACCGGGCGTCTGGCCTCGCTGGACGTGGTCGAGCTGAACCCGGCCTTCGACCACCGCAACCGGACCGCCGAACTCGCCGTCGATCTGATCGAAAGCCTGTTCGGCAAGAGTACCTTGATGCGCAAGTGAGGGGGCTGCGGCGAGTCCGAGGGATCGGACAAGCCGACCGTCATCGGGCGGAAGGATGGTGCGGCGACAATCCGCGGGTTGCCTCTGCACCGCAGGCCCCTTCCTCACCCACCATCGCGCATGACTGTTCGGACCTCCACTCCTTCGCCCTCTGATTCCCGAACCGCGTACGCCCTGTCCCTGACGCCCCTGCCCGAGCGCTCCCGGCTGCAAGCCGACTGGCTGGCGCTCGAGTCCCGCTCCCGGGCGAGCTTCTTCACCTCCTGGGCCTGGATCGGCGTCTGGCTGGACACGCTGCCGCCGACCGTGCAGCCGCGCCTGCTGCAGGCCCGCCAGGGCGAGCAGCTCGTCGGGCTGGCGCTGGTGGTCGATGGACCGGCCCGCCGGCGCTTCGGGCTGCGTTTCTGCAGCACCGCCTTCCTGCACGCGACCGGCCAGCCCGAGTTCGACATCCTCACCATCGAGCACAACGATTTCCTGCTCGACGCCGAGCAGGCGGATGCGGTGCGCGTCGCCATGGCCGGCCACTGGCTGGCGCAATTGCAAGGCGTGACCGAGGTGACGCTGCCAGGACTGGCGGGCAGCGGCTGGCCCGCGGGCGCGGAGCAGGCCGGACGGCGCCCGGTGACGCGCGAGGACTGGGTGCGCCGCTCCTACGCCGTGGACCTGCCGGCAGTGCGCGCGGCGGGTGGTGATTTCCTGAAGCTCATCAGCGCCAACAGCCGCTCGCAGATCCGGCGCAGCATGAAGGAATACGGGCGCGTCGGTGAACTCACGCTGGAGGCCGCGACCACGGTGGCCCAGGGCCTCGACTGGCTGGACCGGCTGGCGGCGCTGCACCAGGCGCACTGGGTGGCGCAGGGCGAGCCGGGCGCGTTCAGCAACCCGTTCTTCACCCGCTTCCACCGCACGCTGGTGGAGCGGCACCTGCTGGACGGCGGGGTGCAATTGCTGCGCGTCGCCGTCGGCGAACACGACCTGGCCTTCCTCTACAGCTTCGTGCGTGGTGGCCGGGTGTATTTCTACCAGTCGGGGCTGGAGTACGGCCTGATCGAGAAACACGCGCGGCCCGGTCTGGTGGCCCATGTGCTGGCGGCCCAGTACAACGCCGCCCAAGGCCACGACGTCTATGACTTCATGGCCGGCGAGTCGCGCTACAAGGTCAATCTGGCGACGCTGGACGAGCAGATGACCTGGACGACGCTGCGCACCTCAGCCTGGCGTTTCGATCTGGAAGCGGCGCTGCGGCGTCGGCGCCAGCGCAAGGTGGCTGCTGCGCCTGCGGCGGCCGAAGCGCAGGCCGACTGAGCGCCTGCACCTGCGCCGGTGCCGGGCCGGCCGCGTCAGGCCGTGTGCAGGGCCCGGCGGTGGCGCTTGGCGGCCAGGGCCCAGGCGGGGGTCAGGATCTTGAGCAGCACCCGCAGCGTCAGCGCATCCACGCACCCGAACCGGACCACGCTGCGGGACAGCAGCTGGGCGGCTTTCCACTTGTCGTTGTCCACCTCGGCATCGGCCGCATCGGCACAGAAAAAGCCCAGATCCGCCCGGAAACGGGGCAACTCGGCCAGGTAGAGCGCCTCGTCGCGGCGGCAGATGCGCTCGGCCACCCGCAGCGTGTCGGTGCTCGCCTTGATGCGGTGGCGGGGCGAGGACATCTGGGTGGCGGACAGCCGGTATTCCAGCAGCGGGCGTTCCACGAAGGCGACCTGACCCACGGCGGCCACACGCGCGATCCAGTCCCAGTCGCACATCGAGCCGGCATCGGCATCGAAAGTGCCCACCGTGTCGAGCAGTTCGCGGCGGAACATGATCGTCGGGGGATGAACGAAGTTGCCGTGGGCGATCGCACGGTAGGCATTGCCGCGGTAGACGGTGGTCTGGCGATCGGATTCGGCGACGACCGGCGAGGCGGGCAGGCACCCCGTCAAGTCCATGCGCTCGACCCGCTCCAGCAGGGACTGCACGCCCTTGGACGCACGACCGATGCTGGCGTAGTAGTGGCTCGCGTAGGCCAGGCCGACGACGCCCTGCTCATTGAAGGCATTGAAGTCGCTGCAGCACAGGACCACGTCCGTCCACTGCTGCAGCACCCGGGCCTGCACGGCCAGGCGCTCGGGCAGGCAGAGGTCGTCTGCGTCCATCAGGGCGATCAGCTGGCCGCGGGCCGCTGCCACACCTGTGCTGCGGGCGCTGGGGAGTCCGCCGTTCGGCTGCCGGACCGTGCGGATGCGGTCGCCGTAGCTGGCGAGCACGGCGGCGGTGTTGTCGGTGGAGCCATCGTCCACGACGATGATCTCGATGTTCGGCCAGGTCTGGGAAAAGAGGCTGTCCAAGGTCGCAGGCAGGGACTGCTGCGCGTTGTAGGCAGGGATGACGACGCTGATCAGCCCGGGTGGGCTGACGGAAACTCCTGACATGGCTTCGGGCTCCGGAGTGCCCTCACGGGCAAAGTGGTACTACTTCTACTCTCGTGGATGATTTCAGAAGTCACACAAAAAGGAAAGTTTTCCCACTTCGAATCAGCATGGATCAAACACCACGCGACTCGACACTCAGTTTCACCGAAGGTTGCAGCCGTTTTTTCCGGATTCAGACGTGGCGTGCCCAGGGAATCAGCAGAAAGGCCAGACGCTTGAATGCAGGAATCCGGTTGCCGAGATTGCCGAGCATGGCCAGGTCGTACTGGTTCCAGACCTTGAAGACCAGGGTGCCGGCCAGATAGGTCAGGACGTAGAGAATGCCGACCAGCATCTGGTGCAGCGACGAGGGCGCGTCGGTGGCGATCAGCGCGCCCATCGAGATCGCTGCGGCGCTCAGCGAAGCGGCGGTCATGCGTGCGGCATCGCCGTAGGGCAGGGGCACTTTCAGCACCACGCGGACGCAGGCGAAGGAGAACAGGAACACGGCGGCCGTCGACAGCATGTGCGCGAAGATGGCGCCCTGCAGGCCGTAGGTCGGCACCAGCCACAGGGCCGCGGCTGTGCTGACGGCGACCGCGAAGAACGACTCGGCCGCGCGCAGGCGCTGGTTGTCGGTGATCGAGAGCAGGGCGCCGAAGGCTGCGTGGGAGAGGGTGAAGCCGCGGATGATCACCATCATCTGCAGGGCGAATGCGGCGGGCGCGTACTTGTCGCCGTACATCAGCGAAATGACCGGCGTGGCCCAGAAGAAGCCCACGCCGGTGAGCAGCAGCCCGAGGAAATGGAAATAGCGGACGGCGTCGCCGGCAATGCGGTTGACGCGGTCCCGCCCGCCTGCACCGAAGGCGTTGGCCATCATCGGCATCAGCACCGTGGTGAGTCCGGTGGACAGCAACTCGACCCCGCCGCGGGTCAGCGTGGCCGCGATGGTGAAGAAGCCCACGGCCTCCGCCCCGGCCAGCTTGTTCAGCAGGAAGGTCTCGACCGCCTTGTTGCTGAAGGCGAAGACGAAGGTGGACACCATGGTCCAGAAGAGGTGCGGGCGGACCCGCTGCAGGAGCGTCTCCTCGCAGTCCCTTCCACCCTTGCGGATGTCGGCGCGGCGCAACTGGAACGTCGCCATGATGGGGTGGGCGACCGAAATCAGCAGGAACAGCAGCATGAAGCCTTCCAGCGGCACCCCCATCGCCGCCAGCACACCGGCGCCGACCAGATTGACCAGACTGAGGGCGCTGACCGAACTGGCCTCGACGCCGAAGCGCCCATGGCCCTTGGCGACCGAAATGCTGAACAGGTACCAGGCCTTGGTCGCCGACGCCACCAGTGCCACGAAGGCGAAGTAGGTGAGGTGGCCTTCCCAGCCGGCCGGCTTGAGGATCGGGACCCCCGCCAGGAACAGCCCACCCACCACGAGCAGCGACCAGCCCTGGCGCTTCTGGAACCAGCGGTGCAGCGCCTGCGCGCCCGCGCTGTCCCCGCGCCCGAGGGTTTCCGAGACGAAGCGGATGGCGGAGGTGGTGAGGCCGTGGTTCATCAGCAGCACCAGCACACCCGACAGCCAGATCAGGTAGGCATAGCGGCCGAAGTCGGCGGGACCGAGCCCGCGCGCCACGAGCATGCTGGCCACCAGACCGGCGGCATAGGCGACATAGGTCGACCCCGTCATCAGCAAGGCCGAGCGCAGCATGGCCTTGGCGCCAAACTGATTGCTCATCGTGTCAACCTGACGGGCAGGGGCGTCGTGCAGCCCGGTGCAATAGAAAACCCTGCCATCAATCGGACCTGACGGTCTCCGTGAACTCTGAAAGCGCCGAAGTGTAGGTCAATCGGCAACCTGTCGATGTCGGTGGGTGGCCATGCGCACCATGCGGGCCACGAACTGGGCGGCACTGCGCTCGCGTGGCATGAAGCGGGGCAGCTGGAAAGGGTCCGCGTCTTCGGATGCGACGCCGACGGCGGTGGAGACGGCCGCCCTGTACCCCGCGCTGGTCACCATGCCGGCATGCGCAGAGGTGTAGTCCAGATTCGGCTTGCCGTTCGGATAGGCGAAGCACAGCGGCTGCCGGCCCGTCAGCGTGGTGAGGTGGTCGCGGTTGGTCTCGATCTCGCGCCGGGCGGCCTCGCCATCGACACGGGCCAGGATGGGGTGGTTGACCGTGTGGCCACCAATGTCGACACCGGCGTCGGACATGGCCTTGACGTGCTTGTCCTCCATCATCAGGTCGGTCGGCAGGTGCGAGCCGGCGCGGCGGCACAGGTCTTCGCAGAAGTCGTCGCGCTCGACTGGATCGAGGTACTTGACCGCCTTGGTCAGCTCGCCGATCAGCGTGCGGCGCGAGCTGAGATCGCTCACCAGCCGCTTGCCGAGTCCGACGCGCGACAGGTCGATCTCGCCGGTGTCGAGGCGCCGCACGGTTTCGACCACCGAGTCGTTGAACATGCGGCCGCCATTGAGGAAGCCCGAGGCCACGAACACGGTGGCCGGCAGCTTGAACTCGCGCAGCAGCGGCAGTGCCAGATCGTGGTTGTCGCGGTAGCCGTCATCGAAGGTGATGCAGGCCGCGCCCGGCGGCAGGCCGCCACTGCGCAGAAGTTCGGCCGCCTCATGCAACGGGAGCACGTTGAAAGCGCCCGCCAGCGTCCGGAACTGCTCGGCCAGCAGCGCCTGGTGCGGCACATCGGGTTGCAGCGGATCGGGCTCGGTCAATACCCGGTGGTACATCAGGATGGGCAGAAGATTGGTGCCAGATGGATATCGGGCCTGAACAAACCAGCGTGCAATCGGACGAGAAATCCTGATCATTAGAGTTACTCCCACTCCCCGGGCGGTGTTCCCGTAGCATTGATATTATCCGTAAGGTATCTGAACGTTTCCATCAGAGCAGACCGCATCCTGCAAGTCGGGCACCGTATCGCCTTGACGTGCGATGTAAATGAAAATTAAGGTTCCGGACTTGCAGATCTGGTAGTACCCAGGGCGGTGCCTGCTGAAAACACATGGGCGCAGCCATCCGGATGGACTGGATGTCGACGATCAATCTGCCGTATTGTGAAGCGTGCCAGCGGTCCGGACGTGGAAACGGTCATGAATTTTGCGCTTGCGGGCGCCTGTTTTCTGTTTTCGTACCCGATCGTGACAGATCCGACCAATGCCAAGCTGACTCCAGAATGAAGCGCCTGATCGAGTGCCGGTTCATTGTAGACCGCAACAATTGTTGAGATTAGCATTGTCAATGACAAGAAAAGCAGCCTGCTTGTGATCAGGTTCTCGACTGAGTCTGAAGATTGGTAATAGCGAGCTTGACAAGTGATTGATGTATCGATAGTTCTACCAACATTCAACCGGGTGGACGTGATCGGACGCGCCGTGGCCAGTGTCCTGATGCAGTCCCACCGGGATTGGGAACTGATCGTGGTCGACGATGGCTCGACCGACGGCACACGCGCCCGGATCGAGGCGCTGGACCCGCGCATCCGCTACATCGAACAGTCCAATCAGGGCGTGTATGTCGCCCGCAATACCGGCCTCAACGCCGCACGCGGGCGATTGGTGACTTTCATGGATTCCGATGACGAGTGGTTGCCGCATTTCCTCGCGCTGACCACGGCTTTTCTGAACGCGCATCCTGACCGCCATTGGGTGAGCACCGAATTTGTCGAAGACCTGGGCGATGGTTCGCCCCCGATCCTCCATGATCGGCATGACATCGGCGTTCTTTACGACGGTTTTGCCCGGGCGATCCGCTCGCGTGCACTGTTGTTGCCTACGGGTGTCAAGGACGACTATCTGCGCGTTTACGACCGCAAGCGCATCGTCGGCGCCTGGGGCCGCGAGATCGTCGAGTCCCTCGGCCGCCCGGACGCCATGGTCTACGAGGGCGAACTGTTCCGCCACATGCGCTGGGGCTATCTGAACTGGCTGCCGGTGACCGTGTGCCGGCGCGAGGCCCTGGCGCAGATCGGCCCGTTCGCCACCCACACGCGCAGTGCCGCCGACTACCACTTCCTCGCCCGTCTGGCCCGCGAATTCCCGGCCAGCATGATCGCGGTGCCCTCGGCGATCAAGTACGAGCGGGCCGCTGGCAACCAGGTGCTGGCGCAGGCGCATCTGGCCACGGGCAGCGGGGCGTTCCGCTTCGAGGTCAACAAGCTCGGTTTCTTCGACGAACTCTATGCCGGACCTGCCTGCACGGACCCGGAGACGCTCCGGCTGCGCCGGCACTACTGTCTGGCGACCGGGCACCGGGCGCTGGGTCTGGGATTGCGGTCCGAGGCCGTCAACTACCTCCAGCAGGCGGCGGCGGGGCAGCGTGGCCTGTGGGTGGCCTGGCCGATGCTGGCCCTGGCCCGACTGGCGCCGAGCGACGCGGCCGCCGCCCTGCTGTACGGGGGCTGGACCCGGTGCGCGGATGTCCTCGGCCGCATCCTGGCCGGCCGTCTGACGCTGCCGGCCGCCACGCGCAAGGTGCTGCAGCGCTTGCGGACCGGATCCGCGCCTGCGCAGGCCGGACGCGGTGGGGGACGGACGGTGACGGATGTCGCGCTGGCCGATCTGGCGCTGCATGCGCCAGCGGCGTGCGTGGTGGCTCAGCGCCCGGGTGGGCTGGTGGGCGAACGCTCGTCGCTGCCGTCGGCATAGCGGCGCCAGCCGTCCATCGCGCCGCGCATCAGGTGCACCTGCTTCGAGAAGCGGGTGCAGCCCCGGCAGTAGCCGAGGTGGACGCGGATCAGCACCCGCTCGCCCAGCGGCAGCGCGCGGTCTTCGCCTTCGAGCACGAGGCGGACGGTGTCCTGGCAGGTCAGTTTCAGTCGCATGGGCTTGTTCCGTTCAGGTCTGCGCCCCTTGTCCGGCGAACCAGGTCCCTTGCAGGCATTCCCGCAGCCGCAGCCGCGCACGGTGCAGCAGCACGAACAGGTTGGTCGCGCTGACGCCGGTTTCCTTACAGATCTCGTCGGTGTCCAGTTCCAGCCACTCGCGCATCAGGAAGACGCGGCCCTGCTGGCCCGGCAGGTGCTCCATGCAGGCTTCGAGCACCTCGAAGAACTGCCGCTGTCCCAGTGCGGCGCCCGGATTGCCCCAGTCGGCCGGCATCTCCCGCCAGTGGCCATCGGCCCGGAACAGCAACGCGTCCAGATCCTCCCGGTCGTCGTCGTCCGAGGTGGTCGAGACCTCGCGCCGGTGCCGGCGGATCTGGTCGATCACCTTGTGCTTGAGGATGCCGATCAGCCAGGTCTTCAGCTGGGCTGCGCCGGTGTAGGCCTGCGGCTTCTCCAGCGCTGCCAGCAGCGTCTCGGACACGGCATCCTCCGCCCAGGCGTCATTGCGCAACTGGTTGCGGGCGTAGCGCAGCAGTTGCGGACGCAGGGCTTGCACCTGCCGGGCGAAGTCGCTCATGGAGGAGGAATCGGCATCGATCCAAAAAAAGTGTTGTCGGCAGTGTAAGGACTCCGGGGTGCCGTGCGACAGAGTCCTGTCCGCTGAACAATACCGCCGCTCAGGGGGCTCAGCGAGATGCCCACCCTGACCACGTTCCTTTCATCCTTTCACTGGAGTACCGACATGAACCAGCGCCTCATCCTCTCTTCCGCCCTCGCTTCCGTCCTCGCCATGGGCGCCATTGCCCCGGCCGCTGCGCAAGACAAGGCCAAAGAAAAGTGCTTCGGCATCGCCAAGGCCGGCCAGAACGACTGCGCCAACCTCTCGGGCACCCACTCCTGCGCCGGCCAGAGCAAGGCCGACATGGGCGCTGACGAATGGAAGTACGTCCCCAAGGGCACCTGCAAGGACATGAAGGGCATGACGGCCGAAGAGGCCAAGATGGGCATGAAGAAGTAAGGAGCCCGCCATGCCTGCACCGACCGCTGCAGGCATCGGCCTGCGCCAGCCCCACGCGGCGCTGCTCCGGCAGCAGCGACCGCCGCTGGGCTTCCTCGAAGTCCACAGCGAGAACTACTTCGCCCCGGGCGGCGCCGCCCGCGCCGTGCTCGCCGATCTGCGCCAGGACTACGCCGTCAGCCTGCACGGGGTTGGCCTGTCGCTCGGCAGCGCCTGCGGGCTGGACGCGTGGCACCTCGACCGGCTGGCTGAGCTTGTCACCGCTGTCGAGCCCCTGCGCGTGTCCGACCACGCCAGCTTTGCCCGGGTCGATCCGGGGCGGGGCGCGTCGGTCTGGCATGGCAGCGACCTGCTGCCGATCGCCTTCACCGACGCTGCGCTGGCGATCCTGGTCAGCAACGTGCAGCAGGTGCAGGAGCGCCTGCGCCGCCCGATCCTGGTCGAGAACCTGAGCGCCTACCTGGCGTGGGCTGACGACGGTCTGGCCGAACCCGATTTCTTCAACGCCCTGGCGCAGCGCAGCGGCTGCGGCGTGCTGCTCGACGTGAACAACCTCGTCGTCAACGCGCTGAACGCGGGAGACGACGAAGCCGCCGCCGTGCGCCGCGCCTGTGCCTGGGTCGACCGGCTCGCGCCCGGTGTGGCCGGCGAGATCCACCTGGCCGGCTATGCCGAGACCGACACGCTGGTCATCGACGACCACGGCAGCCGCGTCCACCCGCCCGTCTGGCAGGTCTATGCGCACGCCGTGCGGCGCCATGGTCCGGTGCCGACGCTGATCGAGTGGGACACCGACCTGCCGACGCTTGACGTGCTGCTGGCCGAAGCCGCACAGGCCGACGCCGTGCAGCAGGAGGCCTGCGCATGAGCACCGACGACGCACGCCAGCGCGAGCAGATCCGCCAGCGGATGCTGATGCAGGCGCTGCGCACGGGCCAGCCCGGCGCGCTCACCGGCTGGACCCGCGCCCCGGCCCGCGCCGATCTGGCCCGCGGCCTCACGGTCTACACGGCCAACGCCGCCGTCAACGCGGAGCGGGCGCTGGCGGCCCGCTACCCGACGGTGCAAGCGATGCTCGGCGACGAGACCTTCGCGCCGATGGCCCGCGCCTTCTGGCGCCGGTCGCCACCCGCGCGCGGCGATCTGGCGCAGTGGGGTGACGACTTGCCCGCCTTCCTCGCCGACGCCGCGCAACTGGCCGAGCTGCCGTATCTGGCCGATGTGGCGCGGCTGGACGGTGCGGTGGCGCAGGCCGAGGGTGCGGCCGATGTAGCGCCGGACCTGTCCACGCTGATGCGGCTGGGCGACACCGATCCGGACCGCCTCGTGCTGCGCCCGGCGCCCGGGCTGGCACTGCTGGAGAGCGCGCACCCGGTCGTCACCATCTGGCGCGCACACCATGACCCGCAGCAGACCGCACGGGCCGATCCCTTTGCGGACGCCCGTCTGGCCTTGGCCGAGCAACGCGCCGAGACGGCGCTGGTCTGGCGCCAGGGCTGGGTCGTGCGGGTGGCGGCGGTCGATGCGCCGACCGCCGATTTCCTGCGCTGCACCTTGCTGCAAGGGCAGGCGCTGGCCGGGGCGCTGGATGTACCCGACTTTGATTTTGCGCACTGGCTCGCCCCCGCGGTGGCCGATGGCCTGCTAGTGCGCATCGATGTGACCTTGTGAGCACCCGACCTCTGTCTGGAGACCCCCATGCTGACCGACATACTCCCCATCCTTCGCCGCGGCCATGCCCGTGTGATTGATCTCTGCGAATCGCTGCAGCCGCTGGCGCAACTGGCGGCGCGGCTGTTCGTCGCCAAGGTTTTTTTCCTGTCCGGCCTGACCAAGCTGCGCGACTGGGAGACGACGCTGGCGCTGTTCACCGACGAATACCACGTGCCGCTGCTGCCGCCCGAACTGGCGGCGTTCGCGGGCACGGCGGGCGAGATCGTCCTGCCCATCCTGCTGGTGCTGGGGCTGGGCGGGCGCTTCGCGGCGCTGGGGCTGTCGGTGATGAACGTGGTCGCGGTGCTGAGCGTGCCGGAGATGCCGGAAGCGGCGTTCGCGCTGCATGTGTTCTGGGGCAGCCTGCTGGCCGGGCTGGTGCTGTGGGGGCCGGGTCGGTGGTCGGCGGATGCGGTCATCGGGGCGCGCTTCCTCGGCGGGCGCCCCGCACTGGCATGATCGACCGTCGGTGCCTGATCGGCCGGCGCTTTTTCCATCCCTGAGGATTCCGTGAACCGACTTCCTGCTGCCCGTGCACTGTCCCGCCGTACCTTCCTGACTGCTGCGGTCGCGTCCGGCGCGCTGCCGGCCTGGGCGGTGCCCGCCGATTCGGCCACGTGGAAACGCATCGAGGCCGACGCGCGCGGCCAGACGGTCTACTTCAACGCCTGGGCGGGCAGCGAGCGCATCAACGCCTACCTGCAGTGGGTCGCGGGCGAGGTGCAGCGGCTGCATGGCGTCACGCTGCAGCACGTCAAGATCACCGACGCCGCCGAGGTGGTGCGCCGCGTGCGGGCCGAGAAGGCGGCCGGGCGCACGGCAGATGGCTCGGTCGATCTGCTGTGGATCAACGGCGAGAACTTCCTGACGATGAAGCGCGAGGCGCTGCTGTTCGGCCCCTGGGCGGAAGCGCTGCCCGCGTTTTCCGCGGTGGACGTGGTCGGCAAGCCGACGACGCGGCTGGATTTCTCCGAGCCGGTGGACGGCCTGGAAGCGCCCTGGGGCATGGCGCAGCTCACCTTCTTCGCCGACGGCCAGCGCGTGACGACCGTGCCCGACAACATCACCGAGCTGACCGCCTGGGCGCTGCGCCACCCGGGGCGCTTCACCTATCCGCGCCTGCCGCAGTTCCACGGCACCACCTTCATCAAGCAGGTGCTGATGGAAACCACCGCCGACCGCGCCGCGCTGGGCAAGCCGTACAGCGCCGAGGCGTTCGGCCGCGTCACGGCGCCGCTGTGGAAAGCGCTCGATGCGCTGCACCCGCACCTGTGGCGCCAGGGCCGGCTGTTCCCCGCCAGCGATGCGGTGGCGCGGCAGATGCTGGCCGATGGCGAGCTGTGGATCAGCCTGACCTTCAACCCGAACGAGGCGGCCAGCGAGATGCTGGCGGGCAAGCTGTCGTCGTCGGTCGTGAGCTACCAGCACAGCGGCGGCACGGTCGGCAACACGCACTTCGTGGCGATCCCGTTCAACGCCCGCGCCAGGGCGGGCGCGCAGGTGGTGGCGAACTTCCTGCTCTCGCCCGCGGCGCAGGCGCGCAAGGCGGATGTTCGGCAGTGGGGCGACCCGACCGTGCTGGCGATGGACCGACTCACGCCGGCTGAGCGGGCAGCTTTTCAGGCGAATCCTGTGCCGGGCGTTGTGCAGCGCGTGGCCCCGGTGTGGCCGGAGCCGCACGGTTCCTGGGTCGACCCGATCGAGCAGGAATGGCTGCGGCGCTACGGTCGCTGAGCGCGCCGTCGCCGGTCGCATGGCGCCTGGTGCGCTGGGCGGCGCGGGGGGCGGGTGTCGGGTTGGTGGCGTTGCCGCTGGGTCTGGCCCTGGTGGTGGCCTTGGGCGAAGCGGGGCAGCCCGCGGCGTGGCAAGCGCTGCGGGAGGATCCGCAGACGGGGCCTGCCCTGCGTTCGTCGCTGGTGTCCGGCCTGGGCAGCACGCTGATCGCCACCGCGCTGAGCCTGTGGCTGGCAACGCAGCTCTGGGACCGTCCGCCGTGGTTGGCGCTGCAGCGGCGCCTGCCCGCGATGCTGGCCGTGCCGCACGCGGCGCTGGCCATCGGGCTGCTGCTGCTGTGGATGCCGGGGGGCTGGATCGCCCGGCTGCTGGCGCCGCTGGCGGGCTGGGACGTGCCGCCGGACTGGGCCACGGTCAACGACCCGCACGCACTGGCGCTGACGCTCGCGCTGGTGCTCAAGGAAACCCCCTTCCTTCTCTGGACGATCGCGGCGCTGCTCGCGCGGCCGGACGTTGCGCCGCGGCTGCGCCAGCAACTCGCGCTCGGGCGCAGCCTGGGCTACGCGCCGGCGCAGGTCTGGTGGCGCGTGGTGTGGCCGGGGTGGGGCGGGGCGCTGGTGTGGCCGGTGGCGGCGGTTGCCGCGTACGGGCTGACGGTGGTGGACATGGCGCTGGTCCTCGGGCCGGGGGCGCCGCCGACGCTGGCGGTGCTGGCGTGGCAGTGGCTGCTGGATGCCGATCCGCTGCGCAATGCGCAAGGCGCCGCGGCGGCGTGCGTGCTGGTGGGCGTGATGGCCTTGGGCGCGGGGGTGTTGCTGGCGTCGAGCCGTGCGCTGCATCCCGTGCGCCAGGCCTGGTCCGTGCGCGGACCTCGCCACCCCGTCATCCCCGCGCAAGCGGGGACCCACGCAGGGCGCGGACGCTGGCGATCGTGGGTCCCCGCCTTCGCGGGGATGACGGAAGGGGGGGCGGCGGTGACGGAGCGCGGTATCGCCGGGTTCTGGCTGGCGGCGGGGCTGGCGCTGGTCGTCGCCTCGGTCAGCGGGGTATGGCGCTTTCCGGCGCTGTGGCCGACCGTCTGGACGCTGGCCGCGTGGACGCAGGTCGGCGCCGCGGCCGGCACGCTGTGGACGACGCTGGCCGTGGCGCTGGCGGCGTCCGCGCTGTCGGTGGCGCTGGTGGTGCTGTGGCTGGAGGCGACCCCGCCCGCCTGGGACCGCGCCGCGACCGCCGCCGCGCTGGTGCCGGTCGTCGTGCCGGGCCTGCTGCTGATGGTGGGCGTCTACCGCATCGCGCTGGCGCTGCGGCTGGACGGGACGTTCACCGGGCTGGCGCTGGTCCATGCCTGGATGGCGCTGCCCTATGTGCTGGTGACGCTGCTGCCAGCGTGGCGGCGCTTCGACCCGCGGCACGCCTGGGTGGCGCAGACGCTTGGCCGTTCGCGGCTGGCGTTTGCGTGGCAGGTGAAGCGCCCGCTGCTGGCAGCGCCGCTGGCCTCGGCGCTGGCGGTGGGGTTCGCGGTCAGCGTGGGGCAGTACCTGCCGACGCTCTTCATCGGCGCCGGCCGGCTCGCCACCGTGACGACCGAGGCGGTCACGCTGTCCGCCGGCGGGCAGCGGGCGACCGGGGCGGCGTTCGCGGTGTTGCAGGCGCTGCTGCCGCTGCTCGGGTTCGCGTTGGCCGGCATCGTCGGTCGGGCGCAGGCGGTGCGGCCATGACGCTGCGGCTGGTCGATGTGACCGTCACGCTGCACGGCCGCGTGCTGGTCGGGCCGGTGAACGCGGTGGTGGCGCCCGGCGAGGTGCTGGCCGTCACCGGGCCGAGCGGCTGCGGCAAGAGTTCGCTGCTGCAGGCGCTGGCCGGGCTGGCCACGCCGCCGCTGCAGGCCAGTGGCGGGCTGTGGCAGGGTGATCTGGCCTTGCACACCCTGCCGGTCGAGGCACGCCGGCTCGGGCTGATGTTCCAGGACGACCTGCTGTTTCCGCACATGACCGCGCTCGACAACCTGCTGTTTGCCGTGCCCGCCGGTCGGCGTGCCGAGCGTGTCGCCCGCGCCGAGGCGGCGCTGGCCGAGGCTGGCCTGTCCGCGCACGCGGGCAAGCGTCCGCACCAGTTGTCCGGCGGCCAGCGGCAGCGGGTCGCCTTGCTGCGCACCTTGCTCGCCGCGCCGCGGGCGCTGCTGCTGGACGAGCCGTTCTCGCGGCTGGACGTGCCGCTGCGGGCCGCCATGCGGGCGCTGGTCTGGCAGACGCTGGCCCGCCACGGCCTGCCCGCCGTGCTGGTCACGCACGATCCGGCCGACATCCCGCCCGGCGCGCAGGTGCTGGCCTTGCCCGATCTGGGACCCGACCTGGGACCCGACTTCCATGGAGGCCCGGATGCTTGACCGCCAGGTGCTCGCCTGGCTCGCGCCCGCGGTGCAGCGGCTCGCCGGGGCGCTGGTGCGGCGTGGTGTGTCGGCAGACGCAGTGACGCTGGCCGGCGCGGCGGTGGGCTTGTCGGGCAGCGGGCTGGTGGCGCTGGGACATCCGCTGGCCGGGCTGCTGCTGATGGCGCTGGGCCGGCTGGCCGACGGGCTGGACGGCGCGGTCGCGCGACTGACCGCGCCGACGTCGCGCGGCGCCTTCCTCGACATCGCGCTCGATTTCCTGTTCTACGCCAGCGTGCCGCTCGCCTTCGCCGTGCTGGATCCGGCCAGCAACGCGCTGGCGGCGGCCGTGCTGCTGGCGGCGTTCATCGGCACCGGGTCGAGTTTTCTCGGCTTCGCCATCCTCGCCGAGCGGCAGGGGCTGAACAGCGCGGCGTACCCGCAAAAAGGCTTCTACTACCTCGGCGGCCTGACCGAAGGCACCGAGACGCTGCTGTGCTTCACGGCCATGTGCCTGTGGCCGGCGGCGTTCCCCGCGCTGGCGCTGGGCTTTGCCGCGCTGTGCGGCCTGACGATTGGCACCCGGCTGCTCGCGGGATGGACGCTGCTCGACGCCGCGCCGAACAAGGACTCCCTCCCATGACCCGACGCCAATGGCTGATCCTGCTGACCGTGGTGGCGCTGGCCGCCGCGTTCTGGTTCTTTGACCTCGGCCACTGGCTGCGGCTGGAGACGCTGAAGGCGCGACAGACCGAACTGCGCGCCCTCTACGACGCCCGCCCGCTGGCGGTGATCGCCGTCTACATGGCGGTCTACGTCGCCGTCACCGCGCTGTCGCTGCCCGGCGCGGTGATCCTGACGCTGGCCGGCGGGGCGCTGTTCGGGCTGTGGACCGGGCTGGTGGTGGTGTCGCTGGCGTCCACCGCGGGCGCGACGCTGGCCTTCCTCGCGGCGCGCTACCTGCTGCGCGACAGCGTCACCCGCCGCTTCGGCGCGCGGCTGGACGAGGTTCACCGCGGCATCGACCGCAACGGCGCCTTCTACCTCTTCACGCTGCGCCTGGTGCCGCTGGTGCCGTTTTTCGTCATCAATCTGGTGATGGGCCTGACGAAGATGCCCGTGCGCCGCTACGCCTGGGTGAGCCAGCTCGGCATGTTGCCGGGCACGCTGGTCTACGTGAACGCGGGCACGGCGCTGGGCGGGCTGCAGTCGCTGTCGGGCATCGTGTCGCCGCAGCTGCTTGGGGCGTTTGCGCTGCTGGCGGTGTTTCCGTGGATCGCGCGGGCGGTGCTCGGTGGCTGGCAGGCGCGCCGGGTGCAGCAGCCCTGGGCGGCGCAGCGGCCGAAGCAGTACGACCGCAATCTGGTCGTCATCGGCGCTGGTGCGGCGGGGCTGGTGACGAGCTACATCGCCGCCGCCGTGCGGGCCAAGGTGACGCTGGTCGAGGCGCACCAGATGGGCGGCGACTGCCTGAACACCGGCTGCGTGCCGAGCAAGGCGCTCATCCGCGCCGCGAAACTGGCCCACGAGGTGACGCGGGCAAACGAGTTCGGCCTGACGGCGGCGCCGGCCACGGTCGATTTCGCGGCCGTGATGGACCGGGTCGCCGACGCCGTGCGGGGCGTGGCGCCGCACGACTCGGTCGAGCGCTACACGGCGCTGGGCGTGGATGTGCGGCAGGGCCACGCGCGGCTGGTGGATCCGTGGCATGTCGAGATCACGGCCGCGGACGGCACGCGCGAGCTGCTGAGCACCCGCGCCATCGTCATCGCCACGGGGGCTGCGCCGACGGTGCCGCCGCTGCCTGGCTTGCGGGACGTGGCCTTCCTGACCAGCGACACGCTGTGGGGGCTGCGCACGGCACCGCGGCGGCTCGCGGTGCTGGGCGGCGGGCCGATCGGCTGCGAACTCGCGCTGGCGCTGGCGCGGCTGGGTTGCGGGGTCACGCTGGTCGAGCAGGCGCCGCGGCTGCTGGCGCGTGAGGATGACGCGGTGAGCGCGCTGGCCGCCGACAGCCTCCGCGCCGCGGGCGTGGACCTGCGGCTGGGTGTCGCTGTACAGCGTGCGGAGGCCAGCGCAGCCGGCGCGCCGGACGGAACGCTGCACCTGGCGGACGGCGCGGCGGTGGCCTTCGACCGGCTGCTGGTCGCGGTCGGCCGCTCGGCGCGGCTGCAGGGCTTCGGGCTGGAGGCGCTCGGCATTCCGACCGGCCGCACCATCGAGACCAACGAATTCCTCGAAACGCTGCACCCGAACATCTACGCCTGCGGAGACGTCGCCGGACCATGGCAGTTCACGCACGCTGCTGGGCACCAGGCGTGGTCGGCAGCGGTCAACGCGCTGTTCGGGCAGTTCAAGCGCTTCCGCGTCGATGGCCGGGTGATGCCGGCGGTCACCTTCCTCGACCCCGAGATCGCCCGCGTCGGTCTGAACGAGCGCGAGGCGGCGGCGCAGGGCGTGGCGGTCGAGGTGACGCGCTACCCGCTCGACGATCTGGACCGCGCCATCGTCGAGCGCGAGACCACCGGCTTCATCCAGGTGCTGACCGAGCCGGGCGGCGACCGGATTCTCGGCGTCACCATCGTCGGCGCCCACGCGGGCGAGTTGCTCGCCGAATTCACACTCGCGATGAAACACGGGCTGGGGCTGAACAAGATCCTCGGCACGGTCCACCCGTACCCGAGCTGGTCCGACGCAGCCAAGCTCACCGCCGGACGCTGGAAGGACGCGCACAAGCCGGAAGGTGCCCTGCGCTGGCTGGCGCGTTACCACGCGTGGCGCAGGGGAGGCTGAGATGGCTGGGTGTGCTTGGTGCACGGGGTGGGTGCTCGCGTTCGCGGGCTTGGTGAGCACGGCGGATGCGCAGCAGACGGTGTTGCCGCCGCTGGTCACGGGGGACCGGGTCGGCGCTGGCTGGCAATTCAACGGCCTGCCCCAGCAGCAGTTGCCGCGGACCCAGTACGACAGCGTGCTGCTCGACGGCCAGCGCGTGCTGCGTGTCGAGGCCCGCGGCAGCTACGGCCATCTGGTCCAAGACCTGCCGCCGGGTACCGCGCCGGCTGCCGGCCAGCTGGTCTGGCGTTGGCGGCTGGACCGGCCCAATCCCCGCGCCGACCTGCGCCAGAAAGCGGGCGATGACGTGGCGCTGAAGGTGTGCGCTTCCTTTGACCTGCCGCTGGCGCAGGTGCCGTTCATCGAGCGCCAGGTGCTGCGTCTGGCGCGCAGCCGCACCGGGCAGGCGCTGCCGGCGGCGACGGTCTGCTATGTCTGGGATCCATTGCTGCCGGTCGGCACCGTGCTCGACAACGTCTACAGCCGGCGCCTGCGCATGGTCGTCGTGCGCGGGCAGGGCGACCCGCTGGGGGCGTGGGCGGACGAGCGGCGCGATGTGGCGGCGGATCTGCGCCGCCTGTTTGCGGACGAGCTGGAGACCGTGCTGCCGCCACTGACTGCGGTCGCCGTGTCGGGCGATGCCGACAACACCGGCGCGGACAGCCTGGGCTACGTCGCCACGCTGGGGTGGCGGCCGTGACGGCGGCGCAGCGCCTCGTTCTGCTCGGGGGTGGTCACGCGCAACTCGCGGTGCTGCAGGCCTTGGCGCGGAGCCGGCCGGCGCGTGTCGAGGTGGTGCTGGTCACGCCGGCGCCGCGGCAGGTCTACTCCGGGATGCTGCCCGGCTGGCTGGCGGGGCATTACACCGAAGCGCAGTGCGTGATCGCCCTGGCGCCGCTGGCCGCCGCCGCGGGCGTGACGCTGCGACAGGCGTCCGCCGTCGGGCTGGATGCGGCGGCGCGCACGGTGCGGCTCGACGATGGCGGCGTGCTCGGCTATGACGTTCTGTCGGTGAACACCGGCCCGGTGCAGGACCCGCGCGCGTGGGCGACGGGCGTGCCGACGTTGCGCCCCATCGAGGACTGGCTGGCCCGCACCACGCGCCGGCTGGCCGAGGCGCCGCCGCGGCGGGTCGTGGTGGTCGGCGGTGGCGCAGCGGGCTTCGAGCTGGCGCTGGCGTGGCGGCACCGGCTGGGGGCGGCGGCCGACGTGGTCCTCGTGGCGGGCGCCTCCGGGCTGCTGGCGAACTATCCCTCGGCCGTGCGGCGGCTGGGGCTGCGGGCCTTGGCGGATCGGGGCGTGCGCTGCATCGAGGGCGCCGCACGCGAGATCGCTGCCGACGCCGTGGTGACCGCGGACGGCCGGGTCTGGCCCGCCGACGAGGTCGTGCTGGCCACCGGCACGGTCGCGCCGCGCTGGCTGCAAGGCAGCGGGCTGGCGCTGGCACCGGATGGCGGACTGGCGACCTTGCCGACGCTGCAGAGCGTGTCGCACCCGGAGGTGTTCGCCGCGGGCGATGTCGCCAGCCGATTGGACCGGCCGCTGCCGAAGAGCGGGGTCTACGCGGTGCGGGCGGGCGCAGCGCTGGCGGCGAATGTGCTAGGCCGGCTGGCGGGACGGGCGCCGGTGCCCTGGGACGCCCCCGTGCGCACGCTGAATCTGCTCTCGCTGGGCGAGCGCAGCGCCATCGCCGCCTGGGGGCCGCTGGCGGTGCAGGGGCGCTGGGTCTGGCGCTGGAAGGACCGGATCGACCGCGGCTTCATGGCGCGCCACGGCACCGGGTCCGACCCGGCCACGACATAAAACGAAACACGGCGATACCTGCGGGAAAGGACAGCGCAGCACCGGGCAGGCACGATGGCTTCCATGTTGCAGCCGGTCTCAGACCGGGCGACACGCTCCACCCAGTTCAATCCGCAGAAGGAAACCTCACCATGCGTCCCCTGATCAAGCGCTCCCTGTTCGCCCTGGCCACTGCCGGTCTCGTGGTCGGTCTGTCTGCCTGTGGGCACAACCCCTTCAATGGCGATGGCCGTGGTGAAGGCCGCGGTGACCGCGAACACTCCATGGGCATGATGGGCCACGGTGAACACAGCCCGGCCGACATGCAGAAGCGCCACGACAAGATGATCGAGCGCGCCACGACCGAGCTGTCGCTCGACGCCGCCCAGAAGGCCAAGCTCGTCACCCTGATCGACACCATGCACGCCAAGCGCATGGCCATGAT
Organism: uncultured Sphaerotilus sp.; assembly: GCF_963924895.1. Classification (NCBI taxonomy): domain Bacteria; kingdom Pseudomonadati; phylum Pseudomonadota; class Betaproteobacteria; order Burkholderiales; family Sphaerotilaceae; genus Sphaerotilus; species uncultured Sphaerotilus sp. The sequence goes on along the minus strand of NZ_CAWURG010000015.1, from coordinate 143,254 downwards.
GGCCGCCAACGGCGGGCAGATGGGCCAGGGCAAGGCAGACATGAAGGGCCACGAAGGCCATGGCGGCCCCGGTGGCATGGGCGGCGGCATGATGCCGCGCGCCGAGATGCAGGCCCTCATCAAGGGCGACAAGTTCGACCGCGCCGGTGCCCAGGCCCTCGTCGACCAGAAGGCCAACGCCATGCGCTCCTCCGCGCCGGACGTCATCACCGCGATGGGCGATTTCTACGACAGCCTCAAGCCCGAGCAGCAGACCAAGGTCCGCGCCTTCATGGAACGTGGTCCGATGGGCCGCGGCATGATGGGTCGCCACGGCGGTTGAAGGAACCCCCTCCCGTCATCCCCGCGCAAGCGGGGACCCACTGTGGGGGGGGCACGGCTGATGAACGCTAGGATCCCGCCATGCCCCGCCTGCTGCTCATCGACGACGACGCACACCTGGCCGCCCCGCTGGCGGCCTACCTGAAGCGCTTCGACCTCACGCTGGAGAGCGCGCTGCGCCCGAGCGTGGGGCTGGCGCGCCTGCGTGAGGCCGCTTTCGACGCGGTCATCCTCGACGTGATGCTTCCCGAGATGGACGGCTTCGACGTCTGCCGCGCGATCCGGCGCGACCCGGCGCTGGCCGGCCTGCCCATCCTGATGCTCACCGCGCGTGGCGACGTGATGGACCGCGTCATCGGCCTCGAACTCGGCGCCGACGACTACCTGCCCAAGCCCTTCGAACCGCGCGAACTCGCCGCCCGCCTGCAGACCATCCTGCGCCGCCGTCAACCGGCGGCGCCCGCCGTGCTGCCGCCAGAAAACGGCCGCCGGCTGGTCTTCGACGGCATCGAGATCGACCTGGACCGCCGCCAAGTGCTGCGCGCTGGCGCCGAGGTGGAGCTGACCGGCACCGAGTTCGAGCTGCTCGCGCTGCTGGCCGGCGAGCCGCACAAGGTCTTCACCCGCGACGAGATCCTCTCCCGGCTGCGCGGCCACGACGCCGACGTCTACACCCGCGCCATCGACATCCTCATCAGCCGCATCCGCAAGAAGCTGGAGCCGCTGGACTGCATCAAGACCCTGCGCAACGCCGGCTACACCTTCGCCGGGGCGCGCCAGCCATGAACGCGGCGCTGCAGGCGTTCCGGCGCGTGACCGGCGCGCTCGGCGTGCGGCTGCTGCTGCTGTTCCTGGTGCTGGCGCTGGCGCTGACGGCGGTGTTCACGGGCGGAATGCAGCGCGCCATCGGCGGCGGCTGGCGGGCGCTGGTGCGTCCGCTGGTGGCCGATTACGTGGACCGGCTCGCCGACGAGCTGGGCTCTCCGCCGGACGTCGAGCGCGCCAAGGCCCTGGTCGAACGCCTGCCGCTGTCGGTGCGCATCGACGGGCCACAGGTCCACTGGGACTCGCACCCGCACCTGCGCGCACTGCGTGCACAGCGCCGCGGCATGTTGCCGCCGCCGCCGTTTCCCATGCCGCCGATGCACCGCATGATGCATCCCGAGGACGACGAGGCCCCCGCGGCTGGCGACGACACCGAGCGCGGCTGGCTGCTGCTGACCCGCACCACCGCCGACGGCCACACGCTCGAATTCGGCCTCGGCGATGTGCCCTGGCGCCACCGGCCACGCTCGATTGGCTGGTTCACGCTCGGGCTGCTGCTGGTGCTGACAGCGCTGGCTTACCTTGTGATGCGGCACTGGCTGCGGCCGCTCGGCGACATCCGCGCAGGGGCGGTGCGCTATGGACAGGGCCAGTTCGACCCGCCGATTCCCGTGCGCAGCGACGACGAACTCGGCCGGCTCGCCGGGCAGATCAACACCATGGCGGGCGAACTGCGCCACATGCTGGATGCCAAGCGGGCGCTGCTGCTGTCGATCAGCCACGAGCTGCGCTCGCCGCTGACGCGGGCGCGGCTGAATGCCGAACTGGTCGACGAGGGGCCGTCACGCGATGCGCTGCTGCGCGACCTGGGCGAGATGCGCGAACTCATCAGCGATCTGCTGGAGAGCGAGCGCCTGGCCGCCGGCCACGCGGCGCTGCAGCGCGAGCCGGTCGATCTGGCCGCGCTGGTCGAGATTGCCGTGCACGAACAGGTGCCCGCGGACGTGGCGCTGGAACTCGATCTGGACGCGGACCTCGGCACCGTGGCGGTCGACCCGGCGCGCTGGCGGCTGCTGGTGCGCAACCTCGTCGGCAATGCACTGCGCCATGGCCAGCCGCCACTGCAGGTGCGCCTGCGCCGGGACGCGGACGAGCTGGTCTTCACAGTGCGCGACCACGGACCGGGTGTCGCCCCCGAGGCGCTCGCGCAACTCGGCGAGGCTTTCTACCGGCCCGATGCCGCACGCGGCCGCAGCAGCGGCGGGGTGGGGCTGGGGCTCTATCTGTGCCGGCTGGTGGCGCAGGCGCACGGCGGGCGGCTGGTGGCGCGGGCGGCTGCGCCGGGGCTGGAGGTCACCGTGCGGGTGCCGATGGCGCTGGCGTGAGGCGCCGCGCAAGCAGGCTCAGGTCGATGGCAACCAGTCGCTGGACAGGATTTCCGCGCTGGTCCACGGGCACACGTCCGGGTACCGATCAAACCCGATGCCGGTTTCTCTGGCAGCCTCGGTGCGGGCGTCCAGCCAGGCGTCTTCCCACCACTCCTTGTCGTTCAGACAGTGCTGCAGGCTGGGCGTTTTCTGCAGCCGGCGGGCCAGCGCCTTGCGCTGTTCCCGGATCGTGCTCTCCCAACTGCTGCCGCGCCGCTCGGGCTGGTGCAACCACTTGAGCAGATGGGCCAGCAGAACGGCCATCCGGTTGGCGAGTTCCCGCTGTTCGCTCTTGCCCACGTCTTCAATCTCCTCGGCGATGTGTTCCAGATCGACCTGATCGAAACGACCCGCCCGGATCAGGCGCGCCTGTTCGGCCGCCCAGGCGACGATGTCGGTGTCGTAGTTGGTGTGCATCGTTTCAGCATAAATCCGAAGCCTGCGGCCGTCCACTGACGCCATCGACACTGGCACCGCCTGCACGGCGAAGGTCATGGCCGCGGTGATACGCTCCCGGCCCATGAACGCCCCCCATCAGACCGACCCCACCCGCACCGAGCCGCTGTCCGCCGCCGAACTCGACACGCTCGATGCCTTCCTCGCCAGCCTGCCGGCGGGCGCGATGAACGTCGAGATGCTCGACGGCTTTTTCTGCGCGCTGCACTGCACGCCCGACCTCGTCGGCCCGGCCGTGTGGCTGCCGCTGGTCTGGGGAGAAACTGCAGACGCCGAGGCCTCGTTCGACGACGAGGGCCAGGCCCGCACGATCGTCGGGCTGGTGACGCGCCACTGGAGCGCGGTGGCCGAGGAACTGGTCGAAGCCGATGCCTCCGACACCCCGCGCGTGCCACGCCTGAGCGCCGGCCCGGATGGCCGTGTCACCGGGAATGCCTGGGCGACCGGTTTCACGCGCGGAATGCACGTGTCGCCGGAAGGCTGGCAGGAGGTGCTCGGCGACGACGAGGCCGGCGAGGTGCTGGTGCCGATGATGATGCTGCACCACGAACACGACCCCAACGAGGCCATGCGCCCGCCGCCGTTCGACGACGCGGTGCGCGCCGAGGTGATCGAGGCGATGGTGATGGGCGCGGCGCAGCTTTACCGCCATTTCGCGCCGGCCCGCCGCGCCGCATCCCGCGCCGACCGTCAGGCGCTGACCTTCCGCCGCACCGGTGCCAAACCCGGGCGTAACGACCCCTGCACCTGCGGCAGTGGCAAGAAGTTCAAGGCGTGCTGCGGACGGAGTTGATGTCCCGCGCCGCGATCAGCGTCTCCAGGCACTGCTCCCGGATCCCGTAGAACTTCTTGATGTCCCGGATCTGCGCGCGCACGGCGTCGGCATGGCCGTCCGGCGTCTCGCTGCGCTTCACGGCGAGGATCATCTTGTTCTTGTTGGTGTGCTCCAGCGAGACGAACTCGAAGACCTGCGTGTCGTAGCCGGCGGCGTCCAGCAGCAGCGCGCGCAGGCTGTCGGTGACCATCTCGGCTTCCTGCCCCAGGTGGACACCGTGCTGCAGCATCGGTCGCAGCAGCGGCGGCGTCTTCATCTGCGGGCGGACCTGCTTGTGGCAGCAGGGCGAGCACATGATGATCGACGCCCCGGCGCGCAGCCCGAAGTCGATGGCGTAGTCGGTGGCGATGTCGCAGGCGTGCAGCGCGACCATCACGTCCAGCCCGACCGGTGTGTAGTGGCGCACGTCGCCCGCATCGAAACGCAGACCCTCCAGCCCGTGGCGCGCCGCCGAGTCGTTGCACAGCGCGACCAGCTCCTCGCGCAGCTCCACGCCGGTCACCTGCGGCACGCGGCCCTGCGCGCGCAGCCAGTCGTGCATCGCGAACGTCAGGTAGCCCTTGCCGCAGCCGAAGTCGAACACGCCGACCGGCCGGTCCGCGAGCGCGTCTGCCAGCGGGGACGCGGCCATCGCGCTGGCAAACACCTCGGTGAACTTGTTGATCTGGCGCCACTTGCGCGACATGGCCGGGATGAGCTGGTGCTGCGCGGTGGTCACGCCCAGGTCGACCCAGAACGGGCGGTCGAGCGAGAGCAGGCGGTGCTTCTCGCGGTTGTGCGCGGGCGTGCCGTCCTCGTCTTCGGGGGTGTCGTCCGCGGCGGCTCCTTCGGCGGCTGCAACCTTGCCCACCCGCAGCAGGCTCTTGTCGCGCCCACCCTTTTCCTTGACGGTGAGCTGCACCTCCTGCGTGCGGGTGTGCAGGTGGGCGTTCTGGAACGACGGCCCGATCAGCCCGTCGAGCACCGCCAGCGCCTCGGCCACCGGGTGGTTCTTGGTGATGTCCTTGGTGGTGTGGCGGTAGACGAGCTGCAGACAGGCCTCGCCGCGCAGTTGCACCGGCCGCACCAGCAGCCGCTCCAGCCCGGCCTCGCTGCCGCGGTACTTGGCCAGCGTCAGGCGCACGAATTGCCGGGCGGCCAGCGCCGTGCCCAGCAGTTGCAGGAAGCGGGTGCGCGGGGGCGCCTCGGCAGCGGGGGAGATCAGGGTCGAGAACATGCGGCGATTGTCCGGCATCGCGCGGACGTGGGCGGTCCCGCCCCCGGACTGACTTTCGGCACATGACTGCGTCACATTCCTGCAGGAGCATCACGCGCATGGCGAAACCAGCGAGGTATTCATGAAACGCATCCCTACGGCACGTTGGTCCGGGCTGCTCGGCGGCACGGTGTCGGCTGTTCTCTTGTCCGGTTGCCTGGCGACCGCACCGTCGGTGGGTGGTGGCAGCGGGACCGCGGCCAGTGGTGCGGCTGCCGGCGCCAGCGCGGAGAGTGCCAATTCCGCGCTCGAGAAGTGCCCGGAAACCCTCGGCACGCTGCGCATCGAGGAAAACACGAGCGCCGGCTGGTACACCGCGTACAGCAGCCGCTACCGCACGGGATCCACGGTCCCCGCGCTGCGCCTGCTGGTGCAGCAATCCAACTGTTTCGTGATCGTCGAGCGTGGCCGCGCGATGCAGGGCGTCAACCAGGAGCGCGCCATCAGCCGCGGCGACGAAGGCCGGGCCGGCAGCAACTTCGGAGGCGGTCAGATGGTGGCGGCGGACTACACGATGAGTCCCGAGATCATCCTCAGCGACAAGGGCGGCTCGCAGGCCAAGGGGATGCTGGCCGGCGTGAAAGGGCTGGCCGGCACGGCGCTGAATGTGGTGGCCGGGTCGATGTCGACCAACGAGGCCTCGACGATGCTGCTGCTGGTGGACAACCGCTCCAGCGTCCAGATCTCGGCCGCCGAGGGCTACTCGAAGAACATGGACTTCGGTCTCTCGGGCTGGGGCTTCGGGGGCGGATCGGCGGGCGGTGCGAGTGCCTTCACCAGCACGCCGGAGGGCAAGGTGCTGATGGCCGCCTTCATGGATTCGTACAACAAGATGGTCGTCGCCCTGCGCAATTACAAGGCCCAGACGGTCAAGGGTGGGCTGGGTACGGGTGGGCGCCTCGGTGTCTCGGGTGGATCGACCGACGCATCGCGCGAGGTCGACCAGAAGGCGAAGAAGAAGTGAGCGCGCGCCGTGCCGTGGCGGGCAGGGCGGCCGTGCGTGCGGCGCTCGTCCTGCTGGGAGGCGGGATCGGTCTGCACGCGGCGCCAGCGCGTGCAGCCGAGTTCCATCTCTATCTGCAGTGCCAGGGCAAGGTGGCGTCGAAAGGCAAGGCCTACGACGCCCACCTGCATCTGGCCCTGCGCGACAACAACCTCACGGCGCTGATCCAGAAGTCCAATGTGCTGCCGGTCGGCGAGCGCATGAAGTACGTCCTCTCGGACGTCTCCTACACGCTGACCTACCGCACGCCGCACGCCCGCAGCCGCACCGCGGTGGACTGGTTCGGTGGCCAGGTCTTCGTGTGGCTGCCCGACCTGAAGCGCGTGGCCGAAACGCGCCTGTCGATCGACCGGCAGACCGCCGTGCTGAGCGGCGAATTGCTCAATGCGGACAGCGATCTGCTCGGCAACCTGCGCATGGACTGCCAGCCCGTCTCGCCCGACGACCTGCCTGCGCCGAAGTTTTGACCTCGCGCAGCCCCGGGCGCCCCGGCGGCCCGGACAATCACGGGACTGTCTGCCTGTGAAAGGCCCGTCCCGTGCCCAGTGCCTTCAATTTCGACGCCTCGCCCTTCGACGCGCTCCACCCCGACGAGCGCCAGCTGGTGCAGCGCAGCGTGGACATCGAGTACTTCCGCGAGGGGGCCGTCATCCTGTCGCCGGGCATCGAGCCGACCCACCTGTTCGTGCTCATCAAGGGCCACGTCCAGCAATGGGACGGTGACGAGCAGCAGGCCAGCTTCGGCCCCGACGACTGCTTCGACGGCCGCGGGCTGGTGGCCGGCCGGACCAGCAGCCGCTTCGTCGCCAGCGAGGAGGTGGTGCTGTACCGGCTGGCCAGGGAGACCGTGCTGGCCTTGATCGCCAGCAACGCCACCTTCGGCGCGCTGCTGTTCGCCGATCTGTCGAACAAGCTCGGTGCGCTGGCCGAACGGCGCAGCCAGCATGAACTCCAGTCACTGACCATGGCGCGGGTCGATCAGGCGTACCTGCGTCCAGTGCATTTTGTGGACGCCGACGACGATGTGGCGTCGGTGGCCCGTGTCTTCCACGAACAGCGCACGACCAACGTGCTGGTGCGCGACACCGCCTGCACGCCGCCCCGGCTTGGCATCTTCACCGTGACCAGCCTGCCCAAGGCGATCATGAGAGGGCTGCCCCTGGACCGCCTGCGGGTGCGCGAATTCGCGAACTTCAAGCTGGTGACGATCCGACCCAGCACACCGCTGTTCGACGCGCTGGCGCTGATGATCCGGCACCGCATCCACCGGCTGGTGGTGGCCGAGGGCGCGCAGATCATCGGTTTCCTGCAGCAGCTCGACCTGCTGAGCTACCTGTCCAACCACTCCTACCTGATCACGCTGCAGATCCTGGAGGCCCCCGACATCGCCACCCTGCGGACTGCGGCCGAGCAGATCACCCGGTTGATCGGCGTGCTGGAACACAGCGGCACCAAGGTCGGCATGATCGCCCGGCTGGTGCAGGAGCTGAACGCGACGCTGTTCGAGCGCGCCTGGCAGCTCATCGCCCCCGCCGACCTGATCGCCAACAGCTGTCTCTTCGTCATGGGCAGCGAGGGCCGCGGGGAGCAGCTGCTCAAGACCGATCAGGATAACGGCCTGATCCTGCGCAATGGCTACCAATGCGCGCATGATCTGGCGGAGATCTGTGACCGTTTCTCGGCGGCGCTGGCCGAGTTCGGCTATCCGCCATGCCCGGGCCGCATCATGGTGAGCAACCCGGCGTGGCGCCACAGCGAGGACGATTTCGCCCACACCGTGCGCGACTGGCTGTTCACGCCGACCGCCGACCACCTGATGTCGCTGGCGATCTTCCTGGACGCGCACAGCGTGGCGGGGGATGTGGCGCTGCTGGCCGGCGTGCGCGACCAGATCTGGCGTTACGCCAACGACAACGCGGGAACGCTCGGGCGTTTCGCCGGGGCCATCGACGCCTTCAACACCGACAGCGGCTGGTGGAACCGCATCCTGCACCTCGGCGACGGAGGCAAGGAACTGCTCGACCTGAAGAAGGCCGGCATCTTTCCGCTCGTGCATGGGGTGCGCAGCCTGGCGTTCGAATACCGGATCGCCGCGACGGGCACGGTGGAGCGCATCGAGGCCCTGCTCGCGGGCGGGCACCTGCCGGCCGATCTCGGGCCCGTGCTGGTCGAGAGCCTGCATTACTTCATGGGCCTGAAGCTGCGCGCGGGCCTGCTGGCGCTGGAGCAGGGGCGCCTGGCCGGCTCCGGCATCGCGCTGGACAAGCTCGGCAGCCTGGACCGTGACCTGCTGAAGGACACGCTCGCCGTGGTCAAGCGTTTCAAGGCGCACCTGCGGCTGCACTTCCACCTGGACGTGATCTGATGAGCGGCGGCACTGGAGGCTTGTTTGGCCAGTGGGCGGCGCTCAAGCGGGCATGGATGCTGTGGCATCTGGCGGACCAGCGGCTGCGGTTTCTGTACGACGAGCCGCCGCCGAATGAATGGGTATCTCTGGACTGTGAAACCACCGGGCTGGATACCCGGCGCGACGACATCATTTCCATTGGCGCAGTGCGCATCGTCGGCGACCGGGTGATGACGAGCGAGGCCCTGTCGCTGCTCGTGCGGCCGAGCAAGGCGCTCACCGCCGACAGCGTGCGGGTGCACCGCCTGCGCGATCAGGACGTCGCCGACGGGCTGGAGCCCGAGGAGGCGATGCGGCAGTTGCTGGCTTTCATCGGTGGCCGGCCCCTGGTGGGGTATTTCCTGGAATTCGACGTTGCCATGGTCAACCGCGTGATCTGGCCGATGCTTGGCGTTGCTCTGCCGCAACAGAAGATCGAGATCTCGACGTTGTTTTATGAATACAAGTCCCGCCAGTTCCGCGGCCACGAACAGGACCGGCACATCGACCTGCGCTTCGACACGGTGATGACCGAGCTGGATTTGCCGCAGCGGGATGCCCATGACGCGCTGAATGACGCGGTCATGGCCGCGTTGGCGTTCATCAAGCTCAGGCATCTCGCATAAAAAAACCCGGCGGTTGCCGGGTTTTTTGGGGTTCCCGCTTGCGCGGGAAGGGTGGTCCGGGATCAGTGACCCGACGCGCCGTCGGCACCCAGGCCGGTTTCCGAGCGCACTTGCTGCGCTTCGAAGGCGGCACGTTCCGAAGTTGCTTGCGCGCTGCGGTCCATGAGCGAGACGATCCAGATCGTCACGAAGGCGATGGTCATCGAGAACAGCGCAGGCGAGCTGTACGGGAACCAGGCCGAGCCCTTCGGGTTGCCGAGCGTGACTTCCCACACCGACGGCGACACGACGGTCAGGGCAACCGACGAGAACAGGCCCAGGAAACCGCCAGCGACCGCACCCTTGGTGGTGCAGTCCTTCCACAGCACGCTCATGAAGAGCACGGGGAAGTTGGCAGACGCTGCGATCGCGAAGGCCAGCGAGACCATGAACGCGATGTTCTGCTTCTCGAAGGCGATGCCCAGCGTCACGGCCAGCACACCCAGGCACAGCGTGGTGATGCGCGAAACCTTCAGCTCTGCATTGCTGTCGGCCTTGCCCTTCTTGATCAGCGTGGCGTAGATGTCGTGGGACACCGCCGAGGCGCCCGACAGCGTCAGACCGGCCACCACCGCCAGAATCGTCGCGAAGGCCACGGCCGAGATGAAGCCGTAGAACACGTTGCCGCCGACCGCCTTGGCCACCAGCACCGCCGCCATGTTGGCCGTGCCCGCACCGCCGTTGATGACGCCCTTGGCGACATTGGCGTATTCGGGGTTGGTCAGCACCAGCGTGATCGCACCGAAACCGATGATGAAGATCAGGATGTAGAAGTAGCCGATCCAGGTCGTGGCCCAGAACACCGACTTGCGGGCTTCCTTCGCGTCAGGGACGGTGAAGAAGCGCATGAGGATGTGCGGGAGACCGGCGGTACCGAACATCAGCGCCATGCCGAAGCTGATCGCGGAGATCGGGTCCTTGATGAAGCCGCCCGGGCCCATCAGTGCCAGACCGGTCTTCTCGGGGTTCATCGCTTCGGCCTTGGCCATGGCCATCGAGGCAGCCGAGGCGGCTTCCGGCGTCATGGCGGCGGCAGCGGACGCAGCAGCACCGGCGACAGCCGCTGCCTTGGCGTTCACGGCGATCGCGGTCTTGACGGCGACACCCTTGGCGAACAGCGCTTCCGGCGAGAAGCCGAACTGCGCCAGCACCATGATGGCCATGAAGGTCACGCCCGACAGCAGCAGCACGGCCTTGATGATCTGCACCCAGGTGGTGGCCGTCATGCCGCCGAACAGCACGTAGACCATCATCAGCGCGCCGACGATCACGACCGCCATCCAGTATTCGAGACCGAACAGCAGCTTGATGAGCTGACCGGCGCCGACCATCTGGGCGATCAGGTAGAACGCCACCACGACCAGCGTGCCCGAGGCCGCGAAGGCGCGGATCGGACCCGGCTTGAAGCGGTAGCCGGCCACGTCGGCGAAGGTGAACTTGCCGAGGTTGCGCAGGCGCTCTGCCATCAGGAAGGTGATGACGGGCCAGCCGACCAGGAAGCCGATCGAGAAGATCAGGCCGTCATAGCCGGAGGCCATCACGGCTGCGGAAATGCCCAGGAACGACGCGGCCGACATGTAGTCACCCGCGATCGCCAGGCCGTTCTGGAAGCCGGTGATGCCGCCACCGCCGGTGTAGAAGTCGGCAGCCGACTTGGTCTTGGCGGCGGCCCACTTGGTGATGTAGAGCGTACCGGCCACGAACACGGCGAACATGCCGATCGCGGTCCAGTTGGTCTCTTGCTTGGCGGCCTGGCCGACATCGGCACCGGCGGCCAGTGCGGCCCCCGCGCCCAGCAGCCCGACCAGGGCCATCAGGTATTTGAACGTGCGGCTCACTTCGAGACCTCCTGCAGAATTTCGCGGGTCAGGCGATCGAACTCGTCGTTCGCACGACGCACATAGATGCCGGTGATGATGACCGTGAAGATGATGATGCCCATCCCGATGGGGATGCCGATCGTCGTCACGCCTGCGCCGATGGGCTGCGCGAGGAATTCCTTGTTGAATGCGATCAGTGCGATGTAGCCGTAGTACACGACCATCATCAGCAGGGTCAGCATCCAGCCGAAGCCGCTGCGCTTTTGTTTTAGTTCCGCATACTTAGGGTTTGACCTGATGCGGGCGATCACAGGATCTGCCATGGATTGCTCCTATTAAATACAGATGAATCAGATAATTCGAAGCGCAGTCTAGGAGCAGAGTCTGACCAAATACTGACCGGATTGCGGACCACCGAATGGCTCGGAGATTTCTGTTTTGCGCGTCAGCGAGAATGACTGCCATCAATTCTGACTAAATCCTGACAATGGGGAAATCACTTAGGTACTCGCAGCGGCGCCATTTTCATCAGGCTGACTCGGTATCGAATTCGCAGTCTGGTTCCGGATGGGATCAGGGCAAGTTGCTGTCGGTTGTGCTGAATTCACGCTCCAAGCCGTCCATACCCCCTTGTTTGAGGCTGTTTGCTCCTCGTTTCTGGGGGGGGTGCCTTCGCTTATAAATCGAAGTCGATTTTCACTTTGGTTTTATTTTCGCCTTGCGCAGATAAATCGGAGCTGAATTTGAATCGCCAGTTATTCGGGAAATACCGTCAATCGGGATGCATCAAAAACAAGCGACAAGGTTCCCCCATGAGTTCCAGAACGATCACGGCCCGCCATCACGGCCCTCACCGCCAGCGTTCCCGTGTCCGCCGCGGCTGCGCTGGTTTCCAGCCTGATTTCAGGCACATCCTCCGCAGAAACCCTCAGTGGCACGGCCGATGCCGATGAGATATTCGGCCACGGCCAGAATGACCGGCTCCATGCTGGCGACGGCAACGACACGCTGTGGGGCGGCACCGGTGACGACACCCTGAACGGCGGGCCCGACGTCGCCATCGACCAGCGGCTTCCTGGAGGTCCGCATCATCGGCAGCTGGGACCGTGTCTACGTGATGGACTGGGACACCGGCCCGGCCAGCCAGATCGAGCAGTTACACGCGCGGTTCAGCCAGTTTGTCTGATCCCTGTCAGCCGACGCGTCCATGATGGGCGGGAGGATGAACGCCCGGGTCGATCTGACCCAGGCGCAGGAGACAAGCATGGCATTGCAGCAAGACGAACCCTGGGCGGGCTGGATCGCCCCCTGGACCACACCCAAATCCTGGGTAGGCGCAGGCGCGCCGGCCGCCGAACCCAGCCTGGTCGAACAGCGATGCCAGTCGCTGCTCGACCATGCCCACGCCCACAGCGCGTTCTACCGCGCGCACCACGGTGCCGTGGGCCGGGTCACGGCCGCGTCATGGACCGATCTGCCCCCGGTCACCAAGTCGCAGCTCATGGAGCACTTCGACGACTGGGTGACCGATCCGGCGATCACCCGCGAGGCAGTGGAGGATTTTCTGGCCGATCGGAGCCGGATCGGGTCAGATTTCCTGCGCCGCTATGCGGTCTGGACCAGCTCGGGCACCAGTGGCGAGCCGGGCATCTTCGTGCAGGACAGTGCGGCGCTGGGCGTGTACACGACGATGCTCGAAACCCGCATGGACCGGCGTTTTGCCACCCACCGCTGGTGGGCGCTGGCGGCGACCGGTGCGATGGGGCCTTGGGGAATGCGGCCGCGCAGCGCCCTGGTGGCGGCGCTCGACGGGCACTATGCCGGCGTGTCCTTCTGGTCCCGCCAGTGCCGCTTCAACCCGGTCGCGGGCAGCGAGTCGCGGGCGTTTTCCGTCACCGCGCCGATCGGGCAGCTGTGCGACGAATTGCAGGCCTGGCGGCCGGCCTTCATCGCCGGCTATCCGAGCATCCTGGTCGAGCTGGCGCGGCAGCAGGAGGCGGGTCGGCTGCGGCTGATGCCCCTGGCACTCTGGTCTGGCGGCGAAGGGCTGCCGGCCAGCACGCGCGACTGGATCGAGTCGGTCTTCGGCGCACCGGTGGTCAATGACTATGGCGCCTCCGAGTGCCTGGCCATCGCCTTCGAATGCCCGCATGGCCGTTTGCACCTGAACGACGACTGGGTGCTGATGGAGCCGGTCGACGCCGAGGACCGCCCCGTGCCGGTCGGAACCGCATCGCACTCGGTGCTGCTGACCAATCTGGCGAACCATGTCCAGCCGCTGATCCGCTACCGCCTCGGCGACAGCGTGACCATGCACCCGGACGACTGCGCCTGCGGCAACCACCGGCCGTCCTTCACCGTCGAAGGCCGCTGCGACGACACGCTGCAGTTTCCAAACGCTGCGGGCGAGGTGGTGCACCTGTCGCCGATGGCGGTGACGACGGCGCTGGAGGAGGGCGCCGACGTGCACCGCTTCCAGCTCCGCCAGACCGCCCCCGATGCGCTGGAGCTGCGCCTGGACGTGAGCCTGAGCAAGGATCCGGCCGCGCTGCGCACGGCGTCGCTGGAGGCGCTGCGCCAGTACTTCACCGCGCAAGGCCTGTCGGTGCGTCTGAGTGCCAGCGATGAGGAGCCGGTGATCGACCCGCGCAGCGGCAAGCTGCGCCAGGTCGTCTGCGAACTCTGAACGCCCGCCAGCGCGTCAGAGCTTCATCTCCAGCCGCAGCGCCCAGGAGGTGGTGCCCGGGTTGCTGGTCGTCGCCACCTGCCGCGTGTTCGCGGTGGTGACGGTCGCGCTGCTGACGTTGTCCAGCGGCAGCAGGTTGCTCACCGAGGCGCGCAGCTGCAGGTCGGGGCGGAAGGTCCACAGCGCATAGGCGTCGATCACGCGGCGGGTGTCCACCGTGTTGAGCTGGCTGTCGCTGAGCTGGATGGCGTACTCGGGCGTGAAGTTGAGGCTCGCCCCCAGCGTCAGCGGGAAGCCGCGCACCCGCCAGTCGCCGCCGAGGTTGGCGCTCCAGTCCGGCTGCTTGTCGAGGCGGTTGTCCGGTCCGGCGATGCGGTCGACCCGCGAGCGGAAGGCGCTCAGGTTGGCGCGCACTTCCAGCGGCGGCGCGTTCTCGGCCATCACCTCGCTCAGGCGCAGCTTGGCCTCCAGCTCCACACCGCGGGTCACCGCATTGCCGATGTTCTGCGGCCGTGACACCCAGCGCGAGACGCCGTTCACCGTCTCCAGCGTGGTCTGGTTGCGGATGAGCTGGTCGATGCGGCGCTCGAACACGCCGATGCTCAGCACGCCGCCGGCCGACAGGTAGTGCTCGAAGGCGAGATCCAGCCCGGTGGCCAGCTCGGGCTGGAGCTGCGGATTGCCGGCGCGGTCGGGGTTGGTTTCGAGGTTGGTGCCGGTGGCCTCGCTGCGGCGGGCGATCAGGTTGGTCAGCGTCGGGGCGCGGTAGCTGCGGGTCAGGCTCAGGCGCACCTGGTCCTTGCCACCCTCGATGGGCTTCCATGCCAGGTGCAGCAGCGGTGTCAGCACGCTGCTGCGGCTGCTGATGCGGCCATCGGCGGCGTCGCTGTCGGTGTCGATCGCCTCCCAGCGCAGGCCGCCCTGCAGCGACCACTGCGGCGTCACCGTCCACTCGTCCTGCGCCCAGAGCGCGCGGCGCAGCGTGTGGGCCTGCAAGGTGTCGCCGACCTCGCCATTGAGCGAGCGCACGCCGGTGGCGGTGGTCTCCAGCGTGGTCCGGTCGTCCTGGCGCTGGCTGTCCTCCAGCTCCCAGCCGAGCGAGACCTGGTGCGCGCCGTCGACCAGATTGCGGCTGAGCTTGCCGCCGGTGCTGAGGCTGCGGTCACGGCCGTCGCGGGTGTCGTCGACCTGGCGCAGCGTGGCACCCGCACCGTCGCGCTCGAAGCGCTGGCTGCTGCCGCTGTTGTGGCTCAGGCTGCCGCCGGCCTTGAGTTCGAGGCGCAGGTCACCGTCCAGCCGCGTGAGCCACTGCGCGCTGAGCCGGGCGAGCGAGAAGCGGCTCTGGCCGGTCTGGCTGGCGCTGACGAAGTCGGGGGTGCCGGTGGTCGCGTCGATGCCCTGGGTGTTCGTGCTGCGGGCCTGGGTGCTCATCACGAAGGGCATCAGCGCGAAGGACTCGCCCGCGCCCTGCCGCCACTGCAGGCGGCCGCCGAGGTGCACGGCCTCGCGCTGGCTGCTGTCTTCCGTGGTGCGGGTCTGGTCCAGCGTGGTCGTGTTGTCGGCCCGCCGGGTCTCGACGGCGCGGACGCTGCTGGAATCGTCGTTGCGGCCGCTGGAAGCGTGCGCCGACAGGTTGTAGCTGAAGTTGTCGATCTGGTCGGCGCGGGTCCAGCTGGCGCTGGGCTCCCAGTGGCCGTCGTCGTGGCCGAGGCGCAGGTGCACATTGTTCAGCCGCTGGCGCACCTCCTCGCGCAGCACGATGTTGATCGTGCCGGCGATGGCCTGTGCGCCCGTCTCGGCGCTCGGGCCGCGGGTGATCTCGATGCGCTCGACCTGGTCGGGGGTCAGCGCGTCGAGGGTCATGCCGTAGGGCATGCGCTCGCCGTTGAGCAGGATCTGCGTGTACCCACTGCCCAGGCCGCGCATCCGCACGTCGCCACCGCGCCCGGGCCGGCCGCCGCCCAGCGTCACGCCCGGCAGGCGCTTGAGCACGTCGGCGACGGTGGCGTCGCCCATGCGCTCGATCTCCTCGCGGCCGACCACCGTCTTGGCGGCGGTCGACTGCTGGCGCTGCACCGTGTCGGATGGGACCTTGCGGCGGATCTCGACCCGCTCCAGCGCCGCCGCCGGTGCGGCGGCGGGCGGATCGGCGGGCGGCGTGGCGGTCTGGGCTTGGACGACGCTGGCCAGCAGCAGCATCGGGAAGGGCAGGGGCAGGGCGGTGAGGGTGCGCATGGTCGGCATTGTCTCGCCGTTGCTGCACCCGGATGGGGCGCAGGGTCGAACCCGGACACGGTGTGCGAAAGGGCCGTTTAGACTCCCCGCCCATGACTGAAACCCTGCGTTCCCGCCCCGATCTCGCCGGCCGCCGCCTCGTGCTGGGCCTCACCGGCGGCATCGCCTGCTACAAAAGTGCCGAGCTGCTGCGGCTGCTGGTCAAGGCCGGTGCCGAGGTGCACGTCGCCATGACCGATGCTGCGCAGCGCTTCATCACCACCGAGACGATGCAGGCGCTGTCCGGCCACCCCGTCACCACCGACACCTGGGATGCCCGCGAACCCAACGGCATGCCCCACATCAACCTGACCCGCGGCGCCGACGCCGTGCTGATCGCCCCGGCCAGCGCCGACTTCCTCGCCAGACTCGCCCAGGGCCGCGCCGACGACCTGCTGAGCCTGACCTGTCTGGCGCGCCCGCTGGCCAGCGGCGCCGCCGACGCGCGCCCGGTGCCGCTGATCCTGGCCCCCGCCATGAACCGCGAGATGTGGTCCCACCCCGCCACGCAGCGCAACCTGGCGCAGGTGCAGGCGGACGGCGCGCTGGTGCTGGGCGTGGACGCCGGCGCGCAGGCCTGCGGCGAGATCGGCGATGGCCGGATGATCGAGGCCGCCGCGATCGTCGAGGACCTGATCGCCGCGCTCTCGCCCAAGCCTCTGGCAGGCAAGCGTGTGCTGATCACGGCCGGCCCAACCTTCGAGGCCATCGATCCGGTGCGCGGCATCACCAACCTGTCGAGCGGCAAGATGGGCTTCTCGCTGGCCCGCGCCGCCCGCGAGGCCGGCGCCGACGTGACGCTGGTCGCTGGTCCGGTGCACCTGGACACGCCACGCGGCGTGCGCCGCATCGACGTGCGCTCTGCGCAGCAGATGCACGACGCCGTGCTGCCGGCCGCCCCGCTGCACGACCTCTTCATCGCCACCGCCGCGGTGGCCGACTGGCGCCCGGCCAGCCTGTCCGCGCACAAGATCAAGAAGGACGGCAAGAAGATCGCGCCCAGCTTCGAACTCAGCGAGAACCCCGACATCCTCGCCGCCGTAGCGGCCCTGCCGGACCGGCCCTACTGCGTCGGCTTCGCGGCCGAGAGCGAGAAGCTCGAACACCACGCCCGCGAGAAGCTGCTGCGCAAGCGGGTGCCGCTGATCGTCGGCAACCTCGGCCCGGCCACCTTCGGCCGCGACGACAACGCGCTGCTGCTGGTCGATGCCGACGGCGCCCGCGCGCTGCCCGAGGACGGCAGCCGCTGCGACAAGCAGGAGCTGGCCCGCGCGCTCATGCAGGACATCGCCCGCCGGCTGGACCGGGCTGCCCTATAGTCGCGGCCGGCATCCCGCCTCTCGAATTCGGAGCCTCCCGTTGGACGCAAGCAACCCCTACGGCCTCGCCGCCCTCTGGTCCGGCTCGGACCTCGTCGCCAAGACCGTCCTGCTGATCCTCGTGGTCATGTCGGCCGGGAGCTGGTACCTGCTGGTCGTCAAGTGGCTGGAGCAGCAGCGCATGCTGACCCAGGCGAAGGCGACCGAGGCCTTCTGGACGGCCGCCAGCGTCGCGCAGGGCGTGGACACGCTCGCCACCGGCAGCCCCTTCCGCTTCATCGCGCAGGCCGGTGCGGATGCCTCGGTCAAGCACGCCGGCCTGCTCGGGCAGATCGACCTGAACACCTGGATCACGATGTCGATCCAGCGCGCCATCGAGCGGGTGCAGGGTCGGCTGCAGAACGGGCTGGCGTTCCTCGCCACCGTCGGTTCGACCGCGCCCTTCGTCGGCCTGTTCGGCACCGTCTGGGGCATCTACCACGCGCTCACCGCCATCGGTGTGGCGGGGCAGGCCAGCATCGACAAGGTGGCCGGGCCGGTGGGTGAGGCGCTGATCATGACCGCCATCGGTCTGGCGGTCGCCGTGCCGGCGGTGCTGGGCTACAACTGGCTGGTGCGGCGCAACAAGGCGGTGATGGACGAGGTGCGCGGCTTCGCGGCGGACCTGCACGCGGTGCTGCTGGCGCAGGCGTCGGCCGCCGCCAAGCACTGAGCATCGAGTACGGACATGGCGCTGCCACCCGGCCCGTTCGACGCCCCCGCGGGCGACGACGAGGTGATGGCCACCATCAACACGACGCCGCTGGTGGACGTGATGCTGGTGCTGCTGATCATCTTCCTGATCACGATCCCGGTCGTGACCACGTCGATCAAGGTCGATCTGCCGCAGGAGCGCCTGAACCCGCGCCAGAGCCAGCCGGAGAACATCGTGCTCTCGGTCGATGCGCAGGGGGTGGTCTACTGGTATGACACCCCGCTGCCGAATGCCGAGGCGCTGGTCGAGCGGCTGAAGAAGGTGTCGGTGCAGTCGCCGCAGCCCGAGGTCCACATCCGTGGCGACCGCACCGCCGTCTATGCGCCGGTCGGGCGGGTCGTGCTCGCGTGCCAGCGGGCCGGCATCGCGCGGGTCTCGTTCATCACCGAGCCGCCGGCGCTGCGCTGACCTGAACGCCATGCCAAGGAGACTGCGATGGCGATGAACCTCGGCCCCGGTGACGGACTCGGCCCCAACAGCGACCCCGAGCCGATCCTGGAGATCAACACCACGCCGCTGATCGACGTGATGCTGGTGCTGCTGGTGATGCTGATCATCACGATCCCGATCCAGCTGCACTCGACCGACCTGAACCTGCCGACCGGCAAACCGCCGGTCAACGCCGTGCCGCCCGAGGTGGTGAAGATCGACATCGATCCGGCCAACGTCGTGTACTGGCAGGGCGTGGCGCTGCCAGACCGCGCGGCGCTGGAAGACAAGCTGAAGGCCGCCGCTGCGCAGGATGTGCCGCCCGAGATCCACATCCGCCCGGACGCAAAATCGCGCTACGACACCTTCGCCGCGGTGATGGTGTCCGCGCAGAAGCTCGGGCTGCGCAAGCTCGGCGTGGTCGGCGGGGAGCAGTTCCAGTGAGGCCGGGCAGTCTGCCGGAATTCGATCCGAAAGCCGGATCACCGCGCTGGGTGGGCGTGGGCGTGGTGGTCGGGCTGCATGTGCTGGTGGGCTGGGCGCTGGTGTCCGGGCTGGCGCGCAAGGCGCTCGACGTGGTGCGCCCGCCGGTCGAGGTGGCGATCATCGACGAGGTCAAGCCGCCACCGCCCCCTCCGCCACCCCCTCCACCGCCGCCGCCGCCGCCGCCTGAGCCCCCCAAGGTCGTGAAGCTGCAGGACGCGCCGCCGCCCCCGCCGGCCCCCGCCCCCAAGGCCTACGTCCCACCGCCCGAGGTGACGCCCGCGCCGACACCGCCCGCCCCGGCCATCCAGGCGGTGCAGGCCGAGCCGCCGCCGAAGCAGGTCGAGATCAAGCCCCCACCGCCGCCCGCGCCACCGGCGCCACCGGCGCCACCCGCCCCGCCCATGCCTCCGGCACCACCGGCCCCGCCCGCCAAGGTCGAGGCCGCCGTGGCCTGCCCGGGGCACAAGGACTTTCTGGCGGGCGCACTCGAAGGCTCCTACGACCGGTACGGGGTCGAAGGCGTGGTGCGGGTGCGCATCCGGCTCCGGGGCAACCAGATCCTGGACGTCACGGCGCTGTCCGGGCCGCGGGAGTACTACCGGCTGGTCACCGCTGCGGTGCGCCGGATGAAGTGCCAGGTGCTCTCCGGCGACGAGGTTGAAGTGCCGCTAGAGATCAGCTTCCACGAGTAGGGCGCTCCAGGTGGATCAGGGCTTCCTGATGGTGACGCTGCCCGCGACGTTCTTCGTTGCGTCATAGCGCAGGTTGGTGCCGGTGATGCCGGTCACCCGGAACACGGTCTGCGCTGTCCTGGTGGTCAGCAGGCCGCTGGTGAGGCTGCACTTGCCGTTGGCGTTGGTGGTGCAGCGTGCCGCCGTGCCACCGACGGTGAAATCGCCCACCACCACTGCGCCGACCACCGGCAGCCCGCCCGCCGTCCGGACACCGACCGTCACGCTGGCCAGCCAGTAGCGCTCCATCTCGATGCCCTTGCCGCTCAGCGCGCCCACCGCCACGCTGGTCAGCGGGGTCGGCGGCGGCGTCGTGATGGCGCCGACGCCGGTGTAGGCCAGCAGGTTCGGCGAGCCGGTGCCAGGGTCGGTCACCGTGGCGGTGGTGGCGGCGGTCTGGATCAGGCTGGCGATCTGCGCCGGGGTGGCGGCGGGTGAGCCGGCCAGTGCCAGCGCGGCGAGTCCGGTGACGTGGGGCGCGGCCATCGAGGTGCCGCTGAGCACGGCGGACGCGGTGGTCGAGGCGATGCCGGCCGACGTGATCGCGTCGCCCGGTGCGTACAGGTCGAGGCAGGTGCCCCAGTTCGAGTAGGACGCGCGGGCGTCGAGGCTGGTCGTGGCGCCGACGGTGAGCGCGGTCGGTGCGCGGGCGGGCGAGGCGTTGCAGGCGTCCAGGCCGTCGTTGCCCGCGGCCACCACCATCGTGATGCCCGCGGTCACGGCGTTGGCCACCGCGGCGTCCAGCGCCGCCGACAGGCCGCCCACCAGCGACAGATTGCCCACGGCGGGCTTGACCGCGTTCGCCACCACCCAGTCGATGCCGGCGATCACGCCGGAGGCCGTTCCCGAACCTGCGCAGTCGAGCACGCGCACCGGCACCAGCCCCACGCCCTTGGCCATGCCCCAGGTGCTGCCGCCGACGGTGCCAGCGACGTGGGTGCCGTGGCCGTTGCAGTCGGTCGTGCCGTTGCCGTCGGTGATGGCGGTGAAGCCGGCACGCACCCGGCCGCCGAACTCGGTGTGGCTGGCGAGGATGCCGGTGTCGATGATGTAGGCGCTGATGCCGGCGGCGGTGGTGCTGTAGCGGTAGGTCGTGCTGAGCGGCAGGGCGCGCTGGTCGACGCGGTCCAGGCCCCAGGTCGCGCCGGGCTGGACGGTCTGCACGGTGGACATGGCCACGTCCGGCTCGACGCGGTCGACATCGGCATGGCCTTCGAGCGCGGCCAGGAAGGCGTCGGCGGCAGCGTCCGGCAACGAGACCGAGAAGCCCTGCAGTGCCTGGCGGTAGACGTGGCCGATCTGTCCGCCGCGGCCTTTCGTCAACTCGTCGGCCTTGCCTTTCGGATCGGCCACATGGTCGCGCAGCACGACGATGAAGGTCCGGCGACCGACCGCTGCACCAGCGGTTGCAGCAGCCGAGGCGCTCGCCGCCATGGGCTGGGCGGTGGGTGCGGTGGCGGTCTCCTGTCCCCCTCCGCAGGCAACCAGGGTCAGCGCGGCCCCGAGCGCGACCGGCAGCAGGCGACGCGACAGGGCGAGGGGCAAGGACGAACGGGACATGGACAACTCTCCGGATGCAGCAATCCGGGAAGCAAAGGCCTCCCGTGTGAATTTGCATCAATTTTTAACGAGTTGTAACTGAACTGCCTGAGTTTCCGATGAGCGGATCCACGCCGGCCGGCACCCAGCTGGCGGCCGGTTGCGGGTCGAACCGCGCGGCGAGCCACTGCGAGCCGCGCACCGAGAGGTGGTCGGGGTCGCGGTAGAGCACGTCGTCGCCCCGCCTGGCCGGGCAGAGCCGGTCGTCGCAGAGCAGCCGGGGCAGGTCCCAGACCTCGATCGCCGGGAACTGGCGCAGCACCTCGGCGGTGACCTGGAGGTAACGCTGTGCGCGGTTCCGGTAGACGCTGACCAGCAGGCCGCAGTTCGCGGGGGCCGGCTGCTGGCGCACGCAGGCCCGCGGTTCCATGGCCATCTCCGGGCTGTCGATCACCAGGATCACCCGCTTGCCGGCGCGCTGCAGGGCGGTGAGCGTGGCGGTCATCGCCTGCCGGTAGGCGGTGAGGTTGTCGGCGGCTGGCACGCCGTGGTCGAGCACCAGCCGGACGCGGGTCTGGGGTTCGCGGGCCAGCTCGAAGTCGGTCGGCAGGCCCGAGACGTAGAACGGCCCACGGTGGGCGAGGATCACCGTGTGGATCGAGGACGACTGCATCACATGGTCCAGGGCGTCGTCGATCACCACCGAGCACGCCTTGGTGTCGACTGCCCAGCGGATGTCGAGGCCCAGGAAGGGTGCGCAGGCCGAGGCCCCGAGCAGCAGCAGCGACTGCCCGGTGGTGGTGGCGCGCTCCGACAGGCCGGGGTAGAGCTGCAGCGCGTGGCTGTCGCCGAGCAGGGCGACCTCGGGCGGGGTGGGCAGGTTCTGGTTGCAGTAGGTCTGGACGCCGCGCACCGTCGGGCTCCGGCTCTGGCAGAGCACGGCGCTGGCCGACCAGGTCCAGCGGGGTACGTCCCAGTCGAACTGCGCGATCAGCGGATTGAGCGCCGTGGTGCGGGCCGGCAGTCCGTCCTGCCGGACGATCAGCAGGCCGCACAAGCCGGTGGTCGCCATCAGGCCGACGAGGATCCACGGCACCGCCACCGACCGCGTGGGGCGGATGCGCCGCTCCAGCAGCGTCCAGGTGAGTGCCGCCAGCAGCAGGCTCGCCAGCACGAGCGCGCCGCGCATCGCCGGCGTGGGCGGGCCGGACGCGGCCACCGTGGCCAGCGAGAGCAGCGGCCAGTGCCAGAGGTAGAACGGGTAGCTGATCAGCCCGAGACCGACCATCGGCGGATTGGCCAGGAGGTGCCGGCTGACCAGGTTGTCCGGCGCGGCCAGCAGCAGCGCCATCGTGCCCAGTACGGGCATCAGCAAGACCACGCTGCTCGCCCGCTGCGGGCCGATCCACGCCGCGCTGCCCGCGAGGAAGGCCAGACCGAGTGCGGCCTGCACGGCACCGCCGCGCCGGTAGTGCTGCGGCATCGCGGCGGCCCAGGCCCCGGCCAGCAGCTCCCACGCCCGCGCCTGTGGCAGGAAGAAGGTGGCCGCCATGTCCAGCCGGGCCGAGACCAGCATCGCAGCCAGCGAGATGAGCGTCAGACCAGCCACCACCGGCAGGACGCGCATGCGCAAACGGTGCAGGCCCAGCAGCAGCAGCGGCCAGACGAGGTAGAACTGCTCCTCGATGCTCAGTGACCAGAGGTGGAGCAGGGGCTTGAGCTGGGCGGCGGTGTCGAAGTAGCCGGTCGCGCGGGCGAGGTCGAAGTTGAGCAGGAAGACCGCCGCGGCCGCGGCCTGCTCCCCGAGCGCCCGGTACTCGCCCGGCCAGAGCAGCCACGCACCCAGCCCCAGCGTGGTGGCGATCACCAGCAGCAGCGCCGGGAAGATGCGCTGGATCCGCCGCCGGTAGAAGGCGGGCAGGCTGAAATTTCCCTCGTCCAGCGAGCGCCAGATGATCTGGCTGATCAGGTAGCCGGAGAGGACAAAGAAGAGATCGACCCCGAGATAGCCCCCGGGCAGCCAGCCAGGCTCGGCGTGGTGGACCACGACCAGCAGCACCGCGATGGCGCGCAGGCCGTCGAGGTCGGGGCGGTGGCTGGGTGGAGTGGGGCGCATGGGTGGAGCAGGAGTTCAAGCAGTCTGCCGCGATTGTTGCGCTGCAGCATTACGTGACGCTGGAAGAACTTGCCACCAGACTGACAACCTTGCCGGCCTGTTTTAACAGATCAAAAGAAAAAAAGCGGCCCCAGAGGGCCGCTTCGTCTGCAATGTACACGGGGCGCACCCGGCACTGGCGTCGATCAGACGCGCTTGCGGTACTCGTGCGTGCGGGTGTCGATTTCGATCTTGTCGCCCTGGGCGACGAAGGCCGGCACCTGGATCTCGAAGTCGGTGGAGATCTTGGCGGGCTTCAGGACCTTGCCCGAGGTGTCGCCCTTGACGGCCGGCTCGGTCCAGGTGACTTCGCGGACCAGCGAGGTCGGCAGTTCGACCGAGATGGCCTTGCCGTCGTAGAACACCACTTCGACGGGCATCGCGTCTTCGAGGTAGCTCAGCGCGTCGCCCATGTTCTCGGCTTCGACTTCGTACTGGTTGTAGTCGCCGTCCATGAACACGTAGAGCGGGTCGGCGAAGTAGGAGTAGGTGCAGTCCTTCTTGTCGAGGATGACCTGGTCCATCTTGTCGTCGGCCTTGAAGACAACTTCGGTGCCGGAGTTGTTCAGCAGGCTCTTGAGCTTCATGCGCACGGTGGCGCTGTTGCGGCCGCCGCGGCTGTACTCGGTGCGCAGCACGACCATCGGGGCGGTGCCTTGCATGATCACGTTGCCGGCGCGGATTTCCTGGGCGATCTTCATGGGTGAGTTTCCGTTGGAGACCGAGGTCCCGGCGGGAGGACTCGGTGTCTGTCTTGAGAGGGCGGTGAGCAAGCCGCCACACCGCAAAGCCCTCGATTCTAGCCCAGCCCGTCTGCGCGCTGGCGTGCGGCCCAGGTGAGCAGGCTGCTGACGAGGTCTGGCTGTCCGGCCCAGCGCTGCTGGCGCGCGGCGGTGTCGGCGCTCCAGGCCACTTGCAGTGCGGGCCACAGCGCCGTCCACACCCGCGGCAGGTCGGCCGGCTCGCCGACGCCGTTCCACAGCCCGGCCATCGCGCGCAGCGGGGCGGCGAGCGCGGGCGGCGTCTGGTCCAGCGCCACGTCCAGGAAGGCGGCGAGCTTGTCGGCGTGCACGCCATCCTCCTGCGGATAGAGCTGCCACAGCAGCGGCCGGCCCGCCCAGAGCGCGCGCACCAGGCTGTCCTCGCCGCGCACGAGGTTGAGGTCGCTGGCCCAGAGCAGGCGGTCGAACTCGACCTGCGTGACGTGTGGCAGGAAGTGCAGCCGCAGCGAGCCCACCACCGGGCCGGGGCCGGACGCGCCGCGCTGGTGCAGCCACGCGCGCACCTGCTGCGCGCTGAAGCCGGGCGTCACCAGCAGCGTGGTGCGCACGCGCCGGTCGTCGCGCGCCTGCGGCGCATCGGCGAGCAGGTCGAGCCAGGCCGGTAGCAGCGGCTGGGTGTAGCCGAACAGCAGCATCAGGGCGTGCTCGGGATGGTCGTCGGCGCCGAGGTGGATGCCCAGGCGCGCGAGTGTCGTCGCCCGGTGGTGGGCGTCGCGGCGGGCGAGCAGGCCGGGCTCGCGCAGCAGGCCGCCGGTGGCGGGCGTGAAGCCGGGGAAGAAGAACCACTTGCTCAGACCGCGTCCCGGCCCGCTCCACTGCGGCGAGGCCAGCCCGTGCAGGCTCTCGACGTGCGGCTCGGCGCTGAGGTATTCGAGGTTGATCCACAGCGGCGCCGGGCCGGTCTCGGCGGCGGCGACCATGCGGGTGACGTAGGCGGCGGGCGGGTCACAGCCGAAGGCCTCGATGACGACATCAGCCGGCGCCTCGTCCGCCAGCGGGTCGCGCCACGGCAGTACCCGCACGCCCGGCGCGCCGTCCGGCGCCATCCAGGCCAGGGCGCTGGCATCGTCCACCCAGAGCCGCACCTGTGCGCCACGTCCGGCGAGGTCACGCGCCAGGCGCCAGCAGACGCCCAGATCGCCGTGGTTGTCGATGACGCGGCAGAACACGTCCCAGCGCTGCAGCGCCGGCGGGACCGTGAGAACGGGCGAAACAGCGGGGGTGGTGTTCGCGGGGATGTCGGTGGTCATCGCGGAATTATCCGCGGCGGCACAATCGCCGACCATGACGCGCCGCCTGACCCCCGACGAGGCCGAAGCCCTCCTGATCCCCGACCCCGTGCTGGAAACGCCGGCCGCCGCCGCCCGCGAGCGCCTGCTGGTCGAGGTCGCCGCATTGCCGGCGCTGCCCGGCGTCTACCGCTACTTCGACGCCGAGGGCGGCCTGCTCTACGTCGGCAAGGCCAAGCACCTGAAAAAGCGCGTCAGCAGCTATTTCCAGAAGGACCACGGCGGCACCCGCATCGGCCACATGGTCAGCAAGATCGTGCGGATGGAGACGACGGTGGTGCGCTCCGAGGCCGAGGCGCTGCTGCTGGAAAACAACCTCATCAAGTCGCTGAACCCGCGGTTCAACATCCTGTTCCGCGACGACAAGAGCTACCCCTACCTGAAGTTCGTCACCCACGAGTTCCCCCGCGTCGTCTATTTCCGCGGGGCCGTCGACCGACGTCATCGCTACTTCGGCCCCTACCCGAGCGCCTGGGCGGTGAAGGAGGGCATCCAGCTGATGCAGAAGGTCTTCCTGCTGCGCACCTGCGAGGACACGGTCTTCAACAACCGCACCCGGCCCTGCCTGCTGCACCAGATCCACCGCTGCTCGGCGCCGTGTGTCGACCTGATCAGCCGCGAGGACTACGCCGCGGACGTGCGCAACGCGGTGCGCTTCCTCAGCGGCGAGACGCAGGAAGTGCTCGACGGGCTGCAGGCGCAGATGATGGCGGCCGCCGAGGCCTTCGACTACGAGAAGGCCGCCGAGCTGCGCGACCAGATCGCCACGCTGTCCAAGGTGCTACAGCAGCAGTCCGTGTTCACGCAGGAGGACCGCGACACCGACATCCTGGCCGTGAAGGTGCAGGGCGGGCGGGCCTGCGTGAACCTGGCGATGGTGCGCGGCGGGCGGCACCTGGGCGACCGGGCCTACTTTCCGGCGCACGTCGAAGATGCCGTGGCGGTCGACGTTGGCGAAGAAGCGCTGGACGGGGCGGAAAGTACCGACGAGGTGCTGCCGATCGAGGTCCGCGTGCTCGAAGCCTTCATCGGGCAGCACTACCTGGGCGCCGACTGCCCGCCGGTGCTGGTGACCAGCCACGCCGTCTCGCGCGACCTGATCGCCGTGCTGACCGACCACCGCGGCCACAAGGTCAGCGCGCAGCACCAGCCCCGCGAGAACCGTCGCGCCTGGCTCGACATGGCGGTCAAGGGTGCCGAGCTGGCGCTGGCGCGGCTGCTGTCCGAGGAAGGTTCGCAGCAGGCGCGCACGCGGGCGCTGGTCGAGGCGCTGGACCTCGCGCCGGAAGGCATGGACAGCGGGCTGGAAGGTCTGCGCATCGAGTGCTTCGACATCAGCCACACGGCGGGCGAGGCGACGCAGGCCTCGTGCGTGGTCTTCGAGGGCCACAAGATGCAGTCCGGCCAGTACCGCCGCTACAACATCACCGGCATCACCGGCGGTGACGACTACGCCGCGATGCGCCAGGTGCTCACGCGCCGCTACGCCAAGCTGGTCGACGCGGTGCAGCAGGGCACGGGGCGCTTGCCGGACCTCGTGCTGGTCGATGGCGGACGCGGCCAGATCAGCGTGGCGCGCGAGGTGTTCACGACGCTGGGGCTGAACCTGTCGCTGCTGGTCGGCGTGGAAAAGGGCGAGGGCCGCAAGGTCGGGCTGGAGGAACTCGTCTTCGCGGACGGGCGCGAGAAGGTCTACCTCGGGCACGACTCGGCCGCGCTGATGCTGGTGGCGCAGATCCGCGACGAGGCGCACCGCTTCGCCATCACCGGGATGCGGGCCAAACGGGCCTCGGTGCGCACGGGCGGCAGCCGGCTGGAGGACATTGCGGGCGTCGGGCCGAAGAAGCGCGCACGGCTGCTGCAGCGCTTTGGTGGCGTGCGCGGCGTGGCGGCGGCGTCGGTGGAGGATCTGACCGGGGTCGAGGGCATCTCGCCGGAACTGGCGGAAGAGATCTACCGGGCCCTGCGTTGAGGGCCGCGTCCGGGGGTTGAAAACGCGCCGTTTCGTTACACCATGCACAATGCGTGCATGTTCTGGACCCTTCCCACGCTGCTCACCTGGGCGCGCATCGTCGCCATCCCGCTGATCGTCGGCATCTACGAGTTGCCGATCGACATGCCGACGCGCAACCTGATGGCGACCGTGCTCTTCGTCGTGGTGGCGCTGACCGACTGGCTCGACGGCTGGCTGGCACGCAAGCTGAACCAGACCTCGTCCTTCGGCGCCTTCCTGGATCCAGTGGCCGACAAGTTCCTGGTGTGCGCGGCGCTGCTCATCCTGCTGCAGCTCGACCGGGTGAGCGCCCTGGTGGCGCTGGTCATCATCGGCCGCGAGATCGCCATCTCGGCGCTGCGCGAGTGGATGGCGCAGATCGGTGCCTCGCGCAGCGTGGCGGTCCACATGATCGGCAAGCTCAAGACGACGGCGCAGATGGTGGCGATTCCCTTCCTGCTGTACGACGGCCGCCTGTTCGGCGTGGTGCCGACACGGCTGTGCGGCACGGTGCTGATCCTGATCGCCGCGGTGCTGACCGTCTGGTCGATGGTGTACTACCTGCAGAAGGCGCTGCCCGAGATCCGTGCCAAGGCGCGCTGAAACTCGGCGCCGGACGCCTCTTCTAGAATCCGCATCCTTCCAGACAGGCACCAGGGGTTCCGCGTGAACAAGACCGAACTGATCGAGCACATCGCGCTGCAGGCCGACATCTCCAAGGCGGCCGCGGCCCGTGCGGTCGACGCCATGATCGCCGGCGTGTCGCAGTCGCTGAAAAAAGGCGAGCCGGTCTCGCTGGTCGGATTCGGCACCTTCGTGGTGTCCAGCCGCGCCGCCCGCGAGGGCCGCAACCCGCGCACCGGGGCGCCGGTCCACATTCGCGCCGCGCGCATTCCCCGGTTTCGGCCCGGCAAGGTGTTGCTCGACGCGCTGAGCTGATACAGTCATGGTCTTGCCGGACGGCACCCGGGTGCTTAGCTCAGTTGGTAGAGCGGCGCCCTTACAAGGCGTAGGTCGGGGGTTCGAGCCCCTCAGCACCCACCACACGGGTTGTCCGTATCCAGGCGAGTCGCGATCTTTTCTCTTCAAAGGCGAACCCTGGTTCGCCTTTGTCGTGTCTGGCGCTGCGGCTTGCAGCGCTCCCTAGGAAGCTCAGATGTTCGATTTTTTCCGTCGCCATACCCGCGTCCTGCAGTTCCTGCTCCTGCTGCTGATCGTGCCGTCCTTCGTGGTGTTCGGCATCCAGGGCTATGACAAGTTCTCCGAAGGCAAGGACGAGGTCGCCAAGGTCGATGGCCAAGGGATCACCCGCGGCGAATGGGACCAGGCGCACCGTGCCCAGGTGGAGCGCCTGCGCGCGCAGATGCCCAACGTCGACGTCAAGCAGTTCGACACGCCCGCGGTCCGCCAGCGTGTGCTGGACGATCTGGTGCGCCAGCGCGTGCTGTTCGCGGCCTCGCGGGATCTGCATCTGATCCCGACCGACGAGCGCCTGAAGCGCCTGTTCGAGACCGATCCGCAGTTCGCCGGTTTCCGCAATGCCGACGGCACGGTCCGCAAGGAACTGCTGGCCGCGCAGGGCATGAACTCGCAGCAGTTCGCCGCCCGCCTGAGCCAGGACATGGCGCTCAACCAGGTCCTGACGGGCGTGGGTGGCACGGCGCTGGCGCCGAATGCCGTGGCCCGCGCGGCCGTGGACGCGTTCTACCAGCGCCGCGACGTGCGCGTGCAGACCTTCGCGGCCAAGGACTACCTGCCCAAGGTGCAGGCCAGCGACGCCGATCTGCAAGCCTATTACGACGACCCGGCCCACGCCGCCCGCCTGCTGTCGCCGGAGTCGGTCAGCTTCGAGTACCTGGTGCTCGACCTGCCGACGGTGGCCCGCGGCATCAGCGTGCCGGAAGACGACCTGCGCAAGTACTACACCGAAAACGCGACCCGCTACGAGCAGCCGCAGGAGCGGCGCGCCCGCCACATCCTGATCAAGGCCGAAGCCGGCGCCTCCGCCGACGTGAAGGCCAAGGCGAAGGCCCGTGCCGATGCCCTGCTGGCCGACGTGCGCAAGAACCCGGCCGGCTTCGCCGACATCGCGCGTGCCAGCTCCGAAGATCCGGGTTCTGCCAAGCAGGGCGGCGATCTGGACTGGTTCGGCCGTGGCGCGATGGTCAAGGCCTTCGAGGACGTGGCGTTCACGCTGAAGAAGGGCGAGATCAGCGGCGTGGTGGCGAGCGATTTCGGCTTCCACATCCTCCAGCTCGAAGACCTGCGTGGTGGTGACAAGCGCAGTTTCGAGTCGGTGAAGGCCGAGATCGAGGCCGAGGTGCGCAAGTCGCTGGCGCAGAAGCGCTATGCGGAAGTCGCCGAGCAGTTCTCGAACCTCGTCGAACAGGAAGACACCCTGCAGCCGGTGGCCGACAAGCTCAAGCTGACCGTGCAGCGCGCCGAGCGTTTCACGCGCACCTTCAAGGCCGAAGCGGGCAGCGTGCTGGCCAATCCGAAGGTGGTCGAAGCGGCCTTCCTGCCGGACAACCTGCGCAACAAGCGCAATGCGCTGGCGGTGGAGATCGGCGCGAACCAGCTGATGTCGCTGCGCATCACCGAACACCTGCCGGCGCGCAAGCAGGCGCTCGCCGAAGTGCGCGAGCAGGTCAAGTCGGGGGTGCTGCAGGCCAAGTCGGCCAAGGCCGCGCGTGACGAGGGCGCGGCCAAGCTGGCGCAGTGGAAGACGCAGCCCGCGGCCGCCGGCACGCTGCCGGCGGCGGTCACGCTGTCGCGCGTCAAGACGCAGAACCTGCCGCGTGCGGTGGTCGAGGCCGTGCTCAAGGCCAAGGCCGACGCGCTGCCGGCCTGGGTGGGTGTCGACCTCGGCGACGAGGGCTATGCCGTGGCCGTGATCGAGAAGGTGCTGCCCGCCGACATGGCCGACACCGGCTCGCTCGACAAGGCGCGCGAGCAGTACACCCAGCTGTGGTCACAGGCCGAGAGCGAGGCCTACTACGCCGCGCTGCGCAAGCGCTACAAGGCCGTGGTGCTGGACAGCGCCAAGGCGGTGACGTCGGCGGAAGAGGCGGCGCCTTCCACGGCGGCGTCCAAGTGATTGGTGTCGATCAGAACGGCGCATCAAATAAATGCGCTGAATCACTGGTGCTGACGTGAATTTCTGATCTATAATTTCTTTCTCTGCGGTGGCTATAGCTCAGTTGGTAGAGTCCCAGATTGTGATTCTGGTTGTCGTGGGTTCGAGTCCCATTAGCCACCCCACCAAACGCAGATAAAAAGCCAGACTGGCAACAGTCTGGCTTTTTTCTTGGCCGCTCAGAAGTCGGCCTGCCGCCCCACCTGCAGTCCTTCTTCCGGCGAACTGGCCAGGGCGAGCTTGCGGTAGACCACGCGAACGTGGTCGTTGACGGCCTGCCACTTGATGCCCATCAGGCGTGCGATTTCCTTGACCGTGTAGCCCTTGCTCAGGTAGGTCAGCACTTCGTTTTCGCGCGTGCTCAGGCTGTCGGCCGAGCCGCTGCTGTCCAGCGCGCCGTGGCCGCTGTCGAGCGGCGCCAGCCGGCTGTCGTGCTGCCGGAACTGTCCGAGCATGCGCCGGGCCATGGCTGGCGACAGGGGTGGCTGGCCGCGCACGATGCGCTGCAGCTCCTCCACCAGCACTTCGAAGCGGTCTTCCTTGAGCAGATAGCCGTTCGCGCCGCAGAGCAGGGCGGGGAAGAGGTGCTCGTCGTCGGAGTGCAGCGTGGTGGCGATCTTGATCGCGGGGTAGTCCGCCAGCTGGGCCAGCAGCTCCAGCCCGGCGCTGTCCGGCTGCTCCAGATCGCACAGGATCAGGCGGAAGCCGTCGGCCGATGCGTGGGCGTGCTCTCCGGGGCCGATGCCGAGCCACCGGCGTGCCGAGTCCAGGTCGGTGGCCTCGCTGAAGCGGATCTCGTCGCTGAAACTTTCCCGGACGACGCGGGTCAGGAAGCTGCGGGCGACGGCGTTGTCTTCAACGATCAGCACGCGGATGGACATGAATGGAATCCTTGACTGGGGTCACGATGGCACGGTGCCCGATTATCAGCGCTGCGCTGCGCGGACCCGACCCTCGGGTTCAGGGTCGCACGCCGCGAAAGAAGGTGGTCGGCCGGCACGCTCGCGCAGGATGCACTGCCTACAATCGGCCGCATGCGCATTCTCGTAGCCAATGATGATGGATACCTCGCCCCGGGCCTGCTCGCCCTCGCCGAGGTGTGTCGCGAATTTGCCGAGGTCGACATCGTCGCCCCCGAGCAGAACGCCAGCGGAACCTCCAACGCCCTGTCGCTGCACCGGCCGCTGTCTGCCTGGAAGGCGTCCAACGGGGTGCAGGTCGTCAACGGCACGCCGTCCGACTGCGTCCACGTGGCCCTCACCGGCCTGCTGGCGCACCGGCCGGACCTGATCGTTTCCGGCATCAACAACGGCGCTAATCTTGGCGACGACACGCTCTATTCCGGCACGGTCGCCGCCGCCACCGAAGGCTATCTGTTCGGCGTGCCCGCGATCGCGTTTTCGCTGGTGGACCACGGCTGGGCGCACCTGGACGCCGCGGTCGCGGTCGTGCGCCGCCTGCTGGTCGACGTGATCCAGCGCCCGCCGGCCTCGGCGCCCTGGCTGCTGAACGTGAACATTCCCAACCGGGTCGACGCCGGCACGCTGCCGATGCAGGTCACCCGGCTCGGCCGGCGCCATTCCAGCGAGCCGGTCGTGCGCCAGTTCAGTCCGCGGGGCGATCCGATCTACTGGATCGGCGCGCAGGGGGAAGTGCGCGAGGCTGGTGCCGGTACCGATTTCCACGCCACGGCCAACGGCCAGATCTCGATCACGCCGCTGCAGATCGACCTGACCGACCACGCCGCTTCGCCGCAGTGGGCGCGCTGGGTCGCGCCTGCTGCGGGTGGCTGAAGCGGGGCGGCGCGTCGCCATGTCTGATCCGGCCGCGCGCAAACCCCGGCGGTGGCCGCTCAGCCTGGACCGCATCGGACTGCCCGCCAGCGCCCCCGGCGAGCGCACCATGACCACCGCCGACGCGCAGACCTTGCGCCCGCAGCGCCCCCTGTCCGACGCCCTGCGCGAAGCCAACCGGCAGCGCGCGGCCCCGGTCCCGCAGAGTGACCCGCAGGCCTTCCGCCAGCACATGGTGCTGCGCCTGCGCCAGGCTGGGTGTCAGGACGAGCGGGTGCTGGCCGCCATGAACGCCGTGCCGCGGCACCTCTTCGTGGACAGCGCGCTGATGGCGCAGGCCTACGAGGACACCAGCCTGCCCATCGGGCTCGGCCAGACCATCTCCAAGCCCTCGGTGGTGGCGCGCATGATCGAGCTGCTGAGGCACCGGCCGGGTGGTCCGGCCATGGCGCGCGTGCTGGAAATCGGCACCGGCTGCGGCTACCAGGCCGCGGTGCTGGCGCAGGTGGCGGACCGGGTCGTGACCATCGAGCGCCTGCGCGGCCTGCACGACCGCGCCCTGCGCCAGCTCGCGCCGCTGCAGCTGCCGGGGATTCAGCAGGTCTATGGCGACGGCCGGCTCGGCCACGCGGCGGCGGCTCCCTATGACGGTATCATCGCGGCGGCCGGTGGTCACGACCTGCCGGCGGCCTGGCTGGACCAGCTGGCGCGCGGCGGACGGCTGGTCGCGCCGGTGCACGATCCGGCGCTCCGATCCCAGGTGCTGATGGTGGTCGACAAGCTCGACGACGGCAGCATCGTGCAACGCATCCACGAGGCGGTGCGGTTCGTCCCTTTAGAATCCGGTACTAGCGATTTCGGACACTCCTGAGGTGACGCTCACCGCCCCGTCCGACACTCTTTGAGGCTGCGGGCCCTCCACGACACTCCATGACGACTCCTCCCATCAAGGCATCCGGCTTCAGGCTGCTCATCTGTTCCGTTCTGGCGCTCACGCTGGTCGGCTGTGCATCCCATCTGCGCCCCCCGGCGCCGGTGGACCACCGCGGAGGCAGCAGCCGCCCGGTCACCACGGAAACCGAGCGCGTGCTGCCCGGCGCCGAGAACGCCGGCAAACCCGGCTACTACATGGTCAAGCCCGGTGACACGCTGATCCGTGTCGGCCTGGAGTCCGGCCAGAACTGGCGCGACATCCAGCGCTGGAACCAGCTCGACAACCCGGACCTGATCGAAGTCGGTCAGGTGCTGCGCGTGGTGCCGCCCGGCCAGGATCCGACACAGGTCGCCACCCGCCCGGTGGTGACGCCGCGCATCGAGACCCGCCCGATCGACGCCAAGCCCGCGCCGGTGCCGCCTGTGGCGCCGACCACATCGGCAGTGGCTGCCGCGGCTGCAGCCGCCGCTTCAGCGGCTGGCACGGCGCCCGCATCGGCGCCTGTGGCCGCATCGGCCGCCACGCCTGCGCCGGCACCCGCTGCGGCGCCGGCCCGCGAGGGGGATGACAACGTCAACTGGATGTGGCCGGCCCAAGGTTCGATCGTGTCCTCGTTCGAGGACACGCGCAGCAAGGGCGTGGCCATCGGCGGCAAGCTGGGCGACCCGGTCTATGCCGCCGCTGACGGGCGCGTGGTCTACGCCGGCTCCGGCCTGCGCGGCTACGGCAATCTGGTCATCATCAAGCACAACGAGACGCTGCTGACCGCCTACGCCCACAACCAGACCCTGCTGGTGCGCGAGGACCAGGTCGTGCGCCGTGGCCAGAAGATCGCCGAGATGGGATCGAGCGACACCGACCGCGTGAAGCTGCATTTCGAGGTGCGCCGCCGCGGCAAGCCGATCGACCCGACCAAGGTGCTGCCGGCCCGCTGAGACGCTCCCGAGATTCCATGACCGACATCAACGAATGGCTGGTGGTCGACGCGCTCGACCTCGACGCCCAGGGCGTGGCCCGCAATGCCGAAGGCAAGGTCGTCTTCATCGACGGCGCGCTGCCCGGCGAGAAGGTGCGGGTCCAGACCGGCCGCCGCAAGAACAACTGGGAACAGGCCGCCCTGGTCGAGATCCGCCGCGAGAGTGCGCAGCGGGTCACGCCGGGCTGTCCCAACTTCGGCCTGCACGCGGGGGCCTGTGGCGGCTGCAAGATGCAGCATTTTCACCCGTCCGCGCAGGTGGCCGTCAAGCAGCGCACGCTCGAAGACAACCTCTGGCACCTCGCCAAGGTCCGCCCCGAGCGCGTGATGCGCCCGATCGAAGGGCCGACCTGGGGCTACCGCTACCGGGCGCGGCTGTCGGTGCGGCACGTGATCAAGAAGGGCGTCGTGCTGATCGGTTTCCACGAGCGCAAGTCGCGTTACGTGGCCGACATGACCGAGTGCCCCGTGCTGCCGCCGCACATCAGCGCGATGCTCGTGCCGCTGCGCACCATGATCATGTCGATGGACGCCCGTGAGCGGCTGCCGCAGCTGGAGCTGGCGCTGGGAGAATCGCCGGACGGCCTGGTCAACGCGATGGTGGTGCGCCACATGGATCCGCTGAGCGCGGGCGATGTGCAGAAGCTGCGCGATTTCGCGGCCGAGCACAACGTCCAGTGGTGGCTGCAGCCGAAGGGGCCGGACACGGTGCACCTGCTCGACCAGGGCGGCCCGGTGCTGGCCTACACGCTGCCCGAGTTCGGCGTGACGATGCCGTTCAAGCCGACCGACTTCACGCAGGTCAACCACCAGATCAACCGCGTGCTGGTCGCGCGGGCGTTGAAGCTGCTGGACGCCCAGGCGGACGAGCGCGTGATCGACTGGTTCTGCGGCCTCGGCAACTTCACGCTGCCGATTGCCACGCAGGCGCGCGAGGTGCTCGGCATCGAGGGCAGCGAGACGCTGGTGCAGCGCTCGCGCGAGAACGCTGCGCTCAACGGCCTGTCTGCGAAGACGAGTTTCGAGGCGCGCAACCTGTTTGAGATGGGCGCGGCCGATCTGGCGGCGTATGGCTCGGCCACGCGCTGGCTGGTCGATCCGCCGCGCGAGGGCGCCTTCGCGCTGGTCAAGGCGCTGGCCGAGGTGCGCCAGAACCCGGTCGAGGGCTACACGCCGCCACAGCGCATCGTCTACGTGAGCTGCAGCCCGGCCACGCTGGCGCGGGACGCGGGCCTGCTGGTGCATCAGGCCGGGTATCGCTGCGTCGCGGCGGGCGTGGTCAACATGTTCCCGCACACGGCGCACGTGGAGTCGATCGCGGTGTTCGAGCGGGTCGACGGGTGGACGCTGCCGGTGGCACCGGTGGTCGTCGAGGCCGACGTCGCGGCGCCGGCCGAGGTGGGCGCTGACGTGGTGGTCGCCGCGGCTGAGTGATTCACGGGGCGGTGCGCACACCGCCCCTTTCTGCGCTGGTGCTGGCCAGTACGTGTGACCTTTCACACGAAACCCCACCCCCGTCATGCCCGCAAACGCGGGCACCCACGCGCCGCACCCACCTTCCCATAGACGAAAAACGCGCAGTCTGTATGCTGGCGACCGTTACCAAGACGGCGTAACAGTGAAACCCTGCAGTGCAGGGTTTGCGTCGATTTTTAGGGGGTGAAACCATGCAGGGCAGAGAAAAATCTCAATGCCGACAACGACTTGGGGGCGATCTTTGCTCTGAGTTAGGCAGCACGAGCCAAGTTAGACAGCAGGGCCGTGGGGTCTAAATTACGTTAGGCAGTCCATTTAATAGAGCTCTACTCATGCGTTAAGCCTCTTATGCACCGACTACTTTCGATACTGCTAATTGCCCTTGCTTTAAACCCTGCCGTCGCACAAGAAAAGCCACGAATTCAGTTCACGAAAGAACAGCTCATAGGTGAATTCGCAGGAATATGCCGCAACCCCAACGCGGCATTTCCAAAGCCGGTTCCGGTTGAGAAGAAAGCAGCCCTAGACGCCTGGTGTTTGTGCGTGCACAGTGCCGTTGACGGAATACCGGACTCCAAGCTTCAGCAAGCCGCCGAGGAGACATTTCAAGATTATGCGCAATACAAAAACGACCCAAGTGGGTTTACTTCAACCGCCGAGTACTCGCTCATAAGAATTTCAAAAGCGTGCATCAAAAAATAAACAAAAGACACAATCAGATTTGTACAACACCATGAATTCAATCGCCAGTTTGCGTGTGGGAGCCGAGATGCCTAACTGGTCGTTCAACCGGACAAATTGCGGCTGGCTTCGCCATCCTCAATTTGCCGGTTAACTTTAACGTTAGAGCGCAATGAAGCCATATTCAAAATGCCAGCGACCGCAATGAAAAAAATCAGAGACAACCTCCATTGGCTTTTCATCGCCGCAACAACGGTGCTAGTTTGGAGTTGGCTCGACCATGGGCTCGCGAAAAACTTCGATGTGCTAAAGCCAATCGTCGAGGGGGTCATCGGTGGTGTTGTCACAGCTCTTCTACTTCTTGTTTTTGCAACACTATGGAAGACCAACATTACGCCGTGGTTCGAGAACATCACGTATCGAGACGCAAAGATCGAGGGCGTTTGGCATGGGTTTCTAGTTCCATACATAGGAATTGAAGAGATTGACCGTTTGCGCGTTCAAGCCGCTTGGCGAAAGGTCATGAACGGCTCAAACGAAACGACGCCGAAGGAACAGGCTGAAGAGCCCGTGCCAGTGGAATCGAGCGTTGTGGGAACCGACGGCGGGAAAACCACTTCAAGTGCCGAGCTAATTTTTCCGCCACGTGAGCAATCAGCAAAGTCAAATGAAGCAGATGCACCCAGGAAGAGAAAGACGATAAGCATTGCTCTGGGCGTTCAGCCCATTAGGGTGCGCGCCGAGTTCTGGAGGGTCGGTCACAAAGTCGAGGGACGCCTCATTGAGATCGGGGGCGCAAGTGAAGTACACACGTATCACGTTGTTGGAACCTTCAGGAATCTCATTCTCTGTGGGTGCTATGAGAACGAAAATCCCCAGAACATTGATAGGGGGAGCTTTTCTTTGATGCTCAGAGCAAACGGTGGCCGATTCGAAGGGTTCTTTGCCTCCTACGCTGATGAGCAGCACAAAATTCATCCGTTCCGCTGCGTGTTGAAGCGAAGCCCAGCCGGCAGCCAGAATGCTGTTGCGGCCTCTCAAGAAAATCCTTCCAAGTGATTGATTTTCCATGATTTTTTCAGATGATCTCGGCAATCGATTCGACAAGCACGAGCGCCACAACTCCAGTCTGACCCCATGCCCCGCGAACAACCCCTCCTCGCCGCACTCACCATCCTGCTCGGCCTCCTGGCCTGGTCCGGCTGGCACCCGTACGACCGCGCCACGTGGCTCATGGAGGTCTTCCCGATCTTCGTCATCGCCCCGCTGCTCGTCACGACCTACGCGCGCCGCCCGCTGACGAATCTGCTCTACGCCTGCGCCTTCCTGCACGCCGTCATCCTGATGGTCGGCGGCGCCTACACGTACGCCCGGGTGCCGCTGGGTTTCCAGATCGCCGAGGCGCTCGGGCTGCACCGCAACCCCTACGACAAGATCGGCCACTTCGCCCAGGGCTTCGTCCCCGCACTGGCCGCCCGGGAGATCCTGCTCCGCGGCGGGCACCTCCGCCCCGGCAAGATGCTCGCCTTCCTGGCCGGCTGCGTGGTCCTCGCCATCAGCGCCTCGTATGAACTCATCGAGTGGGGCGCCGCCGTCGCGCTCGGGCAGGGCGCCGACGAATTCCTCGGCACCCAGGGCGATCCCTGGGACACGCAGTCCGACATGCTGTTTGCGCTCATCGGCGCGGTGGTCGCCCTGGTGACGCTGACCCGCGCCCAGGACCGCCAGATCGCCCGCTTGCCGCCGCGCAGACCCGCGCCGGAACCTGTCTGACGCAGCCGGGTCGCCTGATCCGGTGATCCAGCGTTAGGATTCCTACTTCTGATTCCTACCGACGAGGTTGCGATGTTCGTCACCGAAAAAGGGCAAGTCACGATCCCCAAGCACATCCGCCTGGCGGCAGGGGTCGCGCCGGGCA
Organism: uncultured Sphaerotilus sp.; assembly: GCF_963924895.1. Taxonomy (NCBI): domain Bacteria; kingdom Pseudomonadati; phylum Pseudomonadota; class Betaproteobacteria; order Burkholderiales; family Sphaerotilaceae; genus Sphaerotilus; species uncultured Sphaerotilus sp. Next base: position 104,970 of record NZ_CAWURG010000015.1, on the reverse strand, counting down.
GCGAGGTCACCTTCAGCCTGGAGGGCAGCAGGATCGTCATCACGCCCGTCGGCACGGGCATCAAGGAAGACCGGCGGGCCAGGCTGAAGGCGGCGGCGGCACAGGTGCGCGGTAGCCTCGGCGCCGACTTCCAGCAACTGGGCGCTGACGAGATCATGGAGTTCATCCGCGGCGACGGCCCCGATCTGGAGGCTTCCGAGCGCCATGGTTCCCGCTAGCCTCGCCCGTTACGACGGTTCGGCCGGCGTGCTGGTCGACACCAATGTTTGGGTGGACTGCATCGACGACACCAGCCCTTGGCACGGGTGGGCCACGGAGCAGTTGCAGGCGTGCAGCGAGCGCAGCCCCTTGCATGTCAACATCGTCATCTACACCGAACTGCTGATTCCCGGCCCGGACGTCCGAGCGCTCGACGCGATGCTGGATGTCTACGAGACGTCGCGAACACCCTTGCCGTGGGCAGCAGCGTCACTCGCCGCCGCGGCCTTTGCCCTGTATCGCCGCCGCGGCGGCTCCAAACACAAGCCACTGCCCGACTTCTTCATCGGCGCCCACGCGGCCGTCTCCAACCTGAGTGTGCTGACGCGCGATGCGAAGCCGTACAAGGGCTACTTCTCGCGGCTTGAAGTCATTGCACCATGAACGGACCGGGGCGCTGCCTCGGCTCCGTTCAGCTCAGCCCATCGCGTCCAGCAACTCCGTCTCGAACTCGATCTGGCTGCGGTTGTGCTGCAAGGCCGCCCCGTCGACCAGGAAGGTGTCCTCGACCCGCTCGCCCAGCGTGCTGATCTTGGCGAGCTGCAGGTTGATGTGGTGCTTGGCCAGCACGCGGGCGACGCAGTAGAGCAGGCCCGAGCGGTCGCTGGCCGACACCGACAGCACCCAGCGCTGCGCGCGCTCGTCCGGCCGCAGCTGCACCCGTGGCGTCACCGGGAAGGACTTGACCCGCCGTGACAGCCGTCCGCGGCTCGGCTGCGGCAGCGGCCCTTCGGCCTGCAGCGCCAGGGCCAGCTGATTCTCGACCAGCGCGATCAGGTCGCGGTAGGCCTGGTCGAAAAACGGCGTGATGACCTGGAAGGTGTCCAGCGCATAACCGGCGCGCGTGGTGTGGACCCGCGCGTCCAGGATGCTGAACTGCGCCGAATCGAAATAACCGCAGATGCGCGCGAACAGGTCCGGCCGGTCGGGTGAATACACCAGCACCTGCAGCCCCTCGCCGAGCGGCGACAGGCGCGCACTCACCAGCGGCTTGGTGACCTCGACCTTGCGGTTGAGCGCGCGGGCGTGCCAGGCGATCTCGCCGCTGTCGTGGCGGGCGAAGTAGTTCAGGTCCAGCGTCTTCCAGAGCGTTTCTTCCGCGCCGGGCAGCATCGAGTGCAGGGCCAGCATCTGCCGCGCTTCCTGCTTGCGCAGTTCGATCTCGGCGTCCAGCTGCGGCTTGGCGCCCCCCAGCGCCCGCAGCGTCGCGCGGAACAGGTCTTCGAGCAGCTTGCCCTTCCAGGCATTCCACACCTTCGGGCTCGTGCCGCGGATGTCCGCCACCGTCAGCAGGTACAGCGCGGTGAGCCGGCGCGGGTCCTTCACATGCCGCGCGAAGGCGTCGATCACGTCCGGGTCGGACAGGTCTTCCTTCTGCGCCACGCGGGACATGGTCAGGTGTTCCTTGACGAGAAACTCGATCAGCCGCGCGTCTTCCTTGTCGATGCCGTGGTCGCGGCAGAAGCGCCGCACCTCGACCGCGCCCAGGACCGAGTGGTCGCCGCCGCGGCCCTTGGCCACGTCGTGGAACAGCGCCGCGACGTAGAGCAGCCACGGCTTGTCCCAGTGCGCGGCGAGCTGCGAGCAGAAGGGGTACTCGTGCGTGTGCTCGACGATGAAGAAGCGCCGCACATTGCGCAGCACCATCATGATGTGCTGGTCGACGGTGTAGACGTGGAACAGGTCGTGCTGCATCTGCCCGACGATGCGCCGGAAGACCCACAGGTAGCGGCCGAGCACGGAGGTGTCGTTCATCAGCCGGAAGGCGTGCGTGTGGCCCTGTGACTCACACATGATCTGCATGAAGGTCCGGTGGTTCTCCGGGTCCTTGCGGAAATCGCCGTCCATCAGCTCGCGGGCGTTGTAGAGCGCGCGCAGCGTGCGGGCCGACAGGCCCTTGATGCCCACCGTCTGCTGGTAGACGAGGAAGGTCTGCAGGATGGCGTGCGGGTCGCGCTGGTACAGATCGTCGCTGGCGACTTCGAGCATGCCGGCGCGGTCGAAGAAGCGCCCGTCGATCGGCCGCATTGGCGCGTCGCCCGAGCCGGAGACGTGCTCCTCGATGCCCAGCATCAGGATCTGGTTGAGCTGCACCACGGCCTTGGCCGCCCAGTAGTAGCGGCGCATCAGCGCTTCGCTGGCGCGGCGTTCGTGGGTCGAGACGTAGCCGAAGCTCTCCGCCACGGCGGTCTGCAGGTCGAACACGAGGCGGTCCTCGCGCCGGCCGGCGATGGTGTGCAGCCGGGCGCGGATCAGCTTGAGCAGGCCTTCGTTGCGCTGCAGCTGCGTCGCCTCGAAGCGGGTGATCAGGCCCTTGCTCGCCAGCTCGCGCCAGGAGCGACCCAGCCCGGCCCCGAGTGCGATCCAGCGCACCACCTGCAGGTCGCGCAGGCCGCCGGGGCTTTCCTTGCAGTTCGGCTCCAGCGAGAAGGGCGTGTTCTCGTACTTGACGTGGCGCTGCTGCATCTCCAGCGACTTGGCGCGCAGGAAGGCGGCCGGATCGAGCACCTCCTGCGTCGCGCGGCGGAAGTGGTCGAACAGCCGCTTGGCGCCGCAGAGGTAGCGCGCCTCGATCATCGAGGTCTGGATGGTGACGTCGGCCTGCGCCTCGAAGACACATTCCTCGACCGTGCGCACGCTGGAGCCGATCTCCAGACCGATGTCCCAGCAGGCGGTGATGAAGACTTCGATGCCGGCGCGGCGCGGGTCGGTCGCGTCCTGCTCGTGCGGCTGGGCCATCTCTTCGGGCAGCAGCAGCAGGACATCGACGTCCGAATACGGGAACAGCTCGCCCCGGCCGTAGCCGCCGACCGCCACCAGCGCCGCCCCGCGCGGCAGGTCCGACTGGAGCCACAACTGGTTCAGCACGTCGTCGACGTGGTGGGTCAGTTGCCGCACCAGGCGCGCGGCGTTCGGCACGGTGGCCTTTTCGGCGCGGAACTGGGCGATCAGCGCCTGCTTGCCTTCGCGCAGCAGGCGGCGCAGGTCGGGCAGGGTGAGGGCGGGCACGGCGTGCCGGCGTTCGGCGTCGGCGCCGGTGGTTTCAGACATCGGCATCGATCTCGGCAGTGGGGGCGGGGAGCGGGGTCAGCAGGACGTGGTCGTGACGAAGGCGGGCAGCGGCGGGCTGCCGGCCGACAGGGTCATGACCTCGAAACCGGTCTCGGTGACGACCAGCGTGTGTTCCCACTGCGCCGACAGCGAACGGTCCTTGGTGACGATGGTCCAGCCGTCGCCGGCTTCCTTCAGCTCGCGGCGGCCGGCGTTCACCATCGGCTCGATGGTGAACACCATGCCGGGCACCAGCACGTCGAGCGTGCCGGGGCGGCCGTAGTGCAGGACCTGCGGCTCTTCATGGAACTTCTCGCCGATGCCGTGGCCGCAGAACTCGCGCACCACCGACAGGCCCTGCTTCTCGACGAAGGTCTGGATCGCGTGGCCGATATCGCCCAGGCGCGCGCCGGGCTTGACCTTCAGGATGCCGTGCCACATCGCGTCGTAAGTGACCGAACACAGGCGCTTGGCCGCGATCGAGCCTTCGCCGACGATGAACATGCGGCTGGTGTCGCCGTGCCAGCCGTCCTTGATGACGGTGATGTCGAGGTTGACGATGTCGCCGTTCTTCAGCACCTTGTCGCTCGGGATGCCGTGGCAGATCACGTGGTTCACCGAGGTGCAGATCGACTTCGGGTAGGGCGTGTAGCCGGGCGGCTGGTAGTTCAGCGGCGCGGGGATGGCCTGCTGCACGTTCACGATGTGGTCGTGGGCGATGCGGTCCAGCTCGTTGGTGGTCACACCCGCCTTGACGTGCGGCGTGAGGATGTCCAGGACTTCGGAGGCGAGTCGGCAGGCGACGCGCATGGCGGCGATGTCCGCGGCGGTTTTGATCGTGATCGACATGGGGCCGGATTATCGCACCGGGGGTGGGCTAAGCTTGTGCATGGACAAGATCGACACCCTCGTCATCGGTGCTGGCGTGGTCGGGCTGGCCGCGGCCCGGGCCCTGGCGCAGACCGGCCGGGACGTCATCGTGCTCGAAGCGGCCGACGCCTTCGGCACCGTCACCAGCGCGCGCAACAGCGAGGTCATCCACGCCGGCCTCTACTACCCGACCGGCTCGCGCAAGGCGCAGCTCTGCGTGCAGGGCCGGGAACAGCTCTATGCCTACTGCGCCGCGCGCGGCATCGCCCACCGGCGCTGCGGCAAGCTCATCGTGGCGACCAGCGCGGCGCAGCTGGACAAGCTCGACGCGCTGCACGCCCAGGCCCGCGCCAACGGTGTCCACGACCTGCAGCGCCTCACCGCCGACGAGGCCCGCGCGATGGAGCCGGCGCTGGCCTGCGTGGCGGCGCTGTGGTCGCCCTCGACCGGGATCATCGACAGCCACGGCCTGATGCTGGCGCTGCTGGGCGACGCCGAGGCGGCGGGCGCGTCGCTGGCGCTGTGTTCGCCGGTGACCGGCGGCGCGGCCACGGCGGATGGCCTCGTGCTCGACGTGGGTGGCGCGCAGCCAATGCAGATCCTCGCCCGCGAGGTGGTCAACGCCGCGGGGCTGAGTGCTCCTGCGATCGCCCGCAGCTTGCGCGGCTGGCCGTCGACGCCTGAGGCAGTGGCGCAACAGCCGGTGCCGTATTTCTGCAAGGGCAACTACTTCGCCTGCAGCGGACGGCCGGCGTTCTCGCGGCTGGTCTATCCGATTCCGGAAGCCGCGGGGCTGGGCGTGCACGTGACGCTCGACCTGGGCGGCCAGATGCGTTTCGGCCCGGACGTGGAGTGGCTCGACATCACCGACGCGGCGCAGATCGACTACGCCGTCGCCCCCGAGCGCGTGCAGGGCATGGCCGAGGCGATCCGCCGCTACTGGCCGGGCCTGCCGGATGGCGCGCTGCAGCCCAGCTATTCGGGCGTGCGGCCCAAGCTGGGCGGGCCGGACGTGGCGGCGGCGGACTTCCGCATCGACGGGCCGGCGGTGCACGGCGTGCCGGGGCTGGTGCAGCTGCTGGGCATCGAATCGCCGGGCCTGACGTCCTGTCTGGCCATCGCGGACGAGGTGGTTCGGGCGCTGTCCTGAGGGCTCGCCTAAAATCGCACGCTTTCCAGCCCTTCGGGACTCACCGCGTGTCTTCCTCCTCCTCCACGACCTCCACGACCTCCAAGCACCTCCAGCACTTCGAGGGTGGCAATGCCCTCTCTGCCTTCCGCGCCCAAGCGCTGCTGCCCCGCCTGCAGGCCGTCAGCGCCCGCATCGTCGATGTGTCGGCGCGGCATGTGCACTGGGTCTGGAGCGACGCTGCGCTGGAGCGCGCGGACCTCGACAAGCTCTCGGCGCTGCTGACCTACGGCGACGCGTACACCGCCAGGCCGGAAGGCGAGCTGATCGTCGTGATGCCGCGGCTGGGCACGCTGTCGCCGTGGGCCTCGAAGGCCACCGACATCGCCCACAACTGCGGCGCCACGCTGCACCGCGTCGAGCGGGTCACCGAGTACCGGCTGGTGCTGAAATCCGGCCTGCTGGACACCTTCAAGGGTGGCGCCAAGCCGCTCACGGCGGACGAGCTGCAGGCCTGCGCGCTGGTGCTGCACGACCGCATGACCGAGTCGGCCGCCTTCGCGCGTGACGCCGCCCGCCACCTCTTCGACGAGCAGCCGGCCGAGCCGCTGGCGCATGTCGACGTGCTGGGGCAGGGCCGCGCGGCCCTGGTCGTGGCGAACAAGGAATTCGGGCTGGCGCTGTCCGAGGACGAGGTCGACTACCTGGTGAACGCCTTCACCGGCCTGGGCCGCAACCCGAGCGACGTCGAGCTGATGATGTTCGCGCAGGCGAATTCCGAGCACTGCCGCCACAAGATCTTCAACGCCGACTTCACCATCGACGGCGAGCGTCAGCCGATGAGCATGTTCGGCATGATCCGCAACACCGAGAAGGTCTCGCCGCAGTCCACCGTGGTGGCCTACAGCGACAACGCCTCGGTGATGACGGGCGGCGTGATTGAGCGCTGGACGCCGCAGGGCTACACCAACGCGCCGCAGTACACCGCCCGCGAGGAGCTGGTCCACGTGCTGATGAAGGTCGAGACGCACAACCACCCGACGGCAATCTCTCCGTTTCCGGGTGCGGCGACCGGCGCAGGCGGCGAGATCCGCGATGAAGGCTCGACCGGCCGTGGCTCGAAGCCCAAGGCGGGGCTGACCGGCTTCAGCGTGTCGAACCTGAACCTGCCGGGCACCAGCGAGCCGTGGGAGCACAACCCCATCGGCAAGCCGGCGCACATCGCCAGCCCGCTGCAGATCATGACCGAAGGCCCGCTGGGCGGCGCCGCGTTCAACAACGAGTTCGGCCGGCCCAACCTGGCGGGCTACTTCCGCGTGTTCGAGCAGGACGTGGCGGGTGTCAAGCGCGGCTACCACAAGCCGATCATGATCGCCGGTGGCCTGGGCACCATCGCCGACAGCCAGACGCACAAGCTGCCCTTCGGCGCCGGCACGCTGCTGATCCAGCTCGGCGGCCCGGGCATGCGCATCGGCATGGGCGGCGGCGCCGCGTCGTCGATGGCGGCGGGCACCAACACCGCCTCGCTCGACTTCGACTCGGTCCAGCGCGGCAACCCCGAGATCCAGCGCCGCGCGCAGGAGGTCATCAGCCACTGCTATGCGCTGGGTGCGAGCAACCCGATTGTGGCGATCCACGACGTCGGCGCGGGCGGCATCAGCAACGCCTTCCCCGAACTGGTGGACGGCGCGGGCAAGGGCGCAACCTTCGACATCCGCAAGGTGCCGCTGGAAGAGACCGGCCTGGCCCCGAAGGAAATCTGGTGCAACGAGAGCCAGGAGCGCTACGTCATGGCGGTGACGCCGGAGGCGCTGCCGCTGTTCGACGAGATGTGCCGCCGCGAGCGCGCACCGTACGCGGTGGTCGGCATTGCCACGGATGACCGCGAGCTGGTCCTCGAAGAAGGTCCGAATGGCGAGCGCCCGATCGACATGCCGATGGACGTGCTGCTCGGCAAGCCGCCGAAGGTCCACCGCGACGTGACCCGCGTCGAGCGGACCGAGGCGCCGCTGAACCTGACGGGCGTGCAGCTCGATGAGGTGGCCTTCAGCGTGCTGCGCCACCCGACGGTGGCCTCCAAGCGCTTCCTGATCACCATCGGCGACCGCACCGTGGGCGGCATGAGCCACCGCGACCAGATGGTCGGCCCGTGGCAGGTGCCGGTGGCCGACTGCGCGGTGACGCTGGCCGACTACAGCGGCTTCCGCGGCGAGGCGATGGCGATGGGCGAGCGCACGCCGCTGGCTTCGCTGGACGCACCGGCGTCGGGCCGCATGGCGGTGGCCGAGGCGATCACCAACCTGCTGGCGGCGCCGTTCGAGCTGTCGCGCGTCAAGCTGTCGGCGAACTGGATGGCGGCGTGTGGCGAGCCGGGCGAGGACGCCGCGCTGTACGAGACGGTCAAGGCGGTCGGCATGGAACTCTGCCCGGCGCTGGGCGTGGGCATCCCGGTCGGCAAGGATTCGCTGTCGATGCGCACCAAGTGGAGCGACGATGGCCAGTCCAAGCAGGTCGTGGCGCCGGTGTCGCTGATCGTCACCGCGTTCGTGACGCTGGACGACGTGCGCGGCACGCTGACACCGCAGCTCAAGACCGACACGCCCGCCGGCCTCGACACCTCGCTGATCCTGATCGACCTCGGCAACGGCCAGAACCGCATGGGCGGCTCGATGCTGGCGCAGGTGATCGGCCAGTTCGGCCACGAGGTGCCGGACGTGGACGATCCGGCGCAGCTCAAGGCGCTGGTCACGGTGATCAACCAGTTGCGCGCGGAAGGCAAGCTGCTGGCCTACCACGACCGCAGCGACGGCGGTCTGTGGGCGGCGGCCTGCGAGATGGCGTTTGCCGGCCACGTCGGCGTGAGCCTGAACGTGGACATGCTGGTCACCGAAGGTGACGGCATCACCGACAGCCGCGCCGACACGGGCGACTCGAAGAACTGGGCCACCCAGGTGGGCGAGCGCCGCAACGAACTGACGCTGAAGGCGCTGTTCAACGAGGAACTCGGCGCCGTGATCCAGGTGCCGACCAGCGTGCGCAACGAGGTGATGCAGACGCTGCGTGCGCATGGCCTGAGCAAGCACAGCCACGTCATCGGCAAGACCAACGACCGGGCGGCGGTCGAGGTCTGGCGCGATGCGAAGACGGTGTTCACCGCACCGCTGCAGAAGCTGCAACAAGCGTGGGATGACGTGAGCTGGCGCATCGCCGCGCAGCGCGACAACCCGGCCTGCGCAGACAGCGAGCACGCTGCGGTGGGTGCGCCGGACGACACCGGGCTGCACGTCGCGCTGAGCTTCGATCCGCTGCAGGACGTGGCCGCACCGTTCATCCACAAGACGCGGCCGAAGGTAGCGATCCTGCGCGAGCAGGGCGTCAACTCGCACGTCGAGATGTCCTACGCGATGGCCAAGGCCGGCTTCGACACCTTCGACGTCCACATGACCGACCTTCAGCGCGGCCGCGCGCGGCTGGACCAGTTCCAGGGCTTCGTGGCCTGCGGCGGCTTCAGCTACGGCGACACGCTGGGCGCGGGCGAGGGCTGGGCGCGCTCGGTGCTGTTCAATCCTGTGCTGGCGGAGCAGTTCGCGGCCTTCTTCGGCCGGCCGGACACCTTCGCGCTGGGCGTGTGCAACGGCTGCCAGATGATGGCGGCGCTGTCACCGATCATCCCCGGCGCGCAGGACTGGCCCAAGTTCACCCGCAACAAGAGCGAGCAGTTCGAGGCGCGTCTGAGCCTGGTCGAGGTGCTGGAGAGCCCGTCGATTTTCTTCCAGGGCATGGCCGGCAGCCGCCTGCCGATCGCGGTCGCGCATGGCGAAGGCTATGCCGACTTCTCGCAGCGCGGTGATGCGACGCGGGTGCAGCGTGCGATGCGCTTCGTGGACCACGCGGGGCGTCCGACCGAGACTTATCCGCTGAACCCGAACGGCAGCCCGGATGGCCTGACCTCGGTGACGACGGCGGATGGCCGCTTCACGGTGCTGATGCCGCATCCGGAACGCGTGTTCCGCAATGTGCAGATGAGCTGGACGGCGGGCGCGGTGTCGGAGCAGAGTCCGTGGCTGCGCATGTTCGGCAACGCCCGGAAGTGGGTCGGCTGAACGGAAGGGAGGTCGAGGGAGGTGTCCGGGAGGGCATTTCCTGGCAAGCGCATGTGTGGGGAAAGCGCTTGCCGGTCCTGAAAATGCAACGGCACCGGAATCGGTGCCGTTTTCACATCGGCGATCCAGTCAGTGTGGATCGGTGCCGGGTACCGGAGGGATGACCGGATGGGCAAGCTGTGACTGCATGGCGGCGCGGATGACCTGCGCTGCCTCGTCCGCACATTCGGGCAACTGTTCCACCCGGTCCTGCTCGATGGCCTGCAGCACGATTTCGGTCAGTGAACCGATGATCGCGTTGGCCTGCCACACATTGAGTTCGCTGTCCGGCTGCTCGGCAGTGCTGGCGATCAGCTCTGCCAGTTGCTGGTGTACCTTGCGCCGCGCCTGGAGACCTTCCGGACCCACAGCCAGCACATCGATGAACAGCGTGCGCATCAACAGCGGGTTGGCCGCCAGATGGCTGAAATAGGCCTTCACGGCATGATCGACACGGGCCGGCCACTGCTGATCAGGTTCGATCGCTCTTGCCAGGCTGTTCAAGCCCCGCTGGCTGGCGTTTTCATACAGTGCGATCAGGCATTCTTGTTTTGTTTTGAAGTGTTCATAGAACGTACGCTTGGATACACGCGCCGCCGTGGCAATGTCGGCGATCGTGGTATCGGCATACCCTTTGGTGGCCACGCAGCGAGCCATGCCTTCAAGAAGCCGGGTGCGGTGGTCTAGCGAAGAAGAAATTATGGCTGTTTGTTCGATCATGAGGCTTCCCCACTTCCCAATCGTACTTTAGCTTTTATTCCCAAAAGCAGCAAAAGTGATAAAAAAGGGTACTTTTTATTACCGTTGTACTAACGATGACGTCAGTTCGATAGATGTTGCCGACCGCAGGATCGGCTTGACATCTCTACGGACAGTGTCTGCGATGGGCCATGGGGGGATTGCCGAAAAGTGGTACGGTTCTTACCCGTTTATTCAGGTGTTGTATCTTGAAATCAGTGAATGATTCACGCGAAGAATTCATCACGTCGCAGGTATCGCCACTGACCTGGAGGTAGATGACCCAATGAAACGCTGCCAATGCGCACCCGTTTCAAACCGACCACCTTGAGACCGACGGCTTCGCACATGCGCCGGATCTGGCGCTTGCGGCCTTCGCGCAGCACGAAGCGGAGCTGGTCCTCGTTCTGCCAGCTGACCTTGCAGGGGCGCAGCACATGGTCGTCCAGCGTGAGCCCGTGGTTGAGCAAGGCCAGATCGGCGTCGGGCAGGCGGGGGCCGTGGTGGTATTCGACCCGGACGAGGTATTCCTTCTCGACGTTCGAGTCTTCTCCGATCAGCTGCCGGGCGACCCGGCCGTCCTGGGTCAGCACCAGCAAGCCCACCGAGTCGATGTCCAGACGGCCAGCAGGCGCCAGGCTGCGCATGTGGCCGGGATGCCAGCGCAGACCGGACTGGTCTTCGTTCCACTGGTTTTCTGGCCGCAGCAGCACGGAAGCCGGCTCGTAGCCATCTTCAGCTTGGCCGCTGACGTAGCCGATCGGCTTGTTCAGCAGGATCGTGACGCGTTGTGCCTGCTCGCGGTGTGCGGCGGGATCGACAACGATCTTGTCTTCCGGACGCACGCGCTGTCCCAGCACGGCCAGACGGCCATTGACGCGCACCCATCCCGCCTCGATCCATTCGTCGGCTTCCCGGCGCGAGGCCAGGCCGAGCGCGGTCATGCGCTTGGACAGGCGATCCCCTTCCGCGGAAGGCAGGCCGGCGGGGCGGTTGGTGGGTGCGGCGGGCGATGTCCCCGGGCGGTCGGAACCCATCTGGCGGGCGACCTGGGGATTGACGACACTCTTCAGCGGTCGGGTCGGCGCCGCGGGTGGGTACTGGCGGGGCGCTTCGGGCTGCTGCTGCCAATGGGGTGCGGGCGCATCCCGCCGTGGCGCACCACGGTCGGCCAGGTTCTGGGCGAAGCGCTGGTTGTTGACGCTCAGCGGGCCACCGCCATCCCGGCGCTGGGGTTGCTGCTGCGGTCGGCGGTCGTCATGGCCACGCTGCGGGGCGGCATCGCGTTCCCAGCCCTGCTGCTGCCTGGGTGGCGGGGCGTCCCGGCGCGGCGCACCGCGGTCGGACAGATTCTGCGCAAATCGCTGGTTGTTGACGCTCAGCGGGCCGCCGCCATCCCGGCGCTGGGGCTGCTGCGGTCGGCGGTCGGTGTGATCGCGTTGCTCTGCCTGTTCCCGTTCCCACGCCTGCTGCTGCTCGACGCGCTGCGCCTGGGCTTCAGCGAGCGTCGGACGTGGGCGTGCACCAGGCCCGCGCAGGGGGCTGCGTCCGGCAGGCTTCCCCTGATCGTGGGAAGGGGCGGATTTTTTTTTCAAAGTGAGTGTGACCATGTCGTCATGCGCGCGCAGACACAAGGCTTCCGGAACGGAACGCCACTGCGCCTGTGCTATCTTCTTTTGCAGTATTGAACACCAGTATCACGCCCCGTCAATCGGGGCGTTTTCTTGTCTGGCCCGCAGAGGGCGAATCGAAGGGATGTGAGCGTGGATATCGTGATGTTGTTGAAGGCCGCGGTGATGGGCGTGGTCGAGGGTCTGACGGAGTTCCTGCCGATTTCCAGCACGGGACATCTGATCCTCGCAGGCTCGCTGCTTGGCGGTTTTGACACCGAAAGTGGCAAGGTCTTCGAGATCGCCATCCAGACGGGCGCCATCTTCGCGGTAATCCTGGTCTACTGGCAGCGCCTGTCGAACACGGTGACCCATCTGGGAAGCAGTCGGGACGCGCAGCGGTTCGTGCTGAATGTGCTGATCGGCTTCCTGCCGGCGGTGGTCCTGGGTCTGGCCTTCGGCAAGACGGTCAAGGCCCATCTGTTCACGCCCGTGATCGTCGCGTCGGCCTTCATTGTCGGTGGTCTGATCATCCTCTGGGCCGAACGCCGCCCCGCCAGCTCCGTGCGCGTGACCTCGGTCGATGACATGACGCCGATCGACGCGCTGAAGGTGGGCCTGGTGCAGTGCTTCGCCATGATTCCGGGCACCAGCCGCTCCGGCTCGACCATCATCGGCGGGATGCTGATGGGCCTGTCGCGGCAGGCTGCGACCGATTTCAGCTTCTTCCTCGGCATCCCGACCCTGATCGGCGCCGGCGCCTACAGCCTCTACAAGGAGCGTGCGCACCTGTCGATGGCCGATGCGCCGGTGTTCGCCGTCGGGCTGGTGTTTTCCTTCCTGTCGGCCTGGCTGTGCGTGCGCTGGCTGCTGAAGTATGTGGCGACGCACAACTTCGTGCCCTTCGCCTGGTACCGCATCGCCTTCGGCCTGCTGATCCTGCTGACGTCCTACACCGGCATGGTCAGCTGGCACGACTGAACTCAGTCCGCGCGGCGCCGGAACACCAGATCCCAGACGCCATGCCCCAGCTTCAGACCGCGGTTCTCGAACTTGGTCAGCGGGCGGTAGTCGGGGCGGGGCGCATAGCCGTCGGCCGTGTTCTCCAGCGCCGCCTCGGCTGACAGCACCTCCAGCATCTGCTCTGCATACGGCTGCCAGTCGGTTGCGCAGTGCAGGTAGCCGCCGGGGGCCAGCCGGGTGACGAGGCGGGCAATGAACTCGGTCTGGATGAGGCGGCGCTTGTTGTGCTTCTTCTTGTGCCAGGGATCAGGGAAGAAGATGTGGATGCCTGCCAGCGAGGCCGGCGTGATCATGCGGTCCATGACTTCCACTGCGTCGTGCTGCACGATGCGCAGGTTCTCCAGGCCCTGTTCGTCGATCAGCTTGAGCAGGGCGCCGACCCCGGGCGTGTGGACCTCGACGCCGAGGAAATCCACCTCCGGCCGGTGGCGGGCGATTTCCGCCGTGGCGCCACCCATGCCGAAGCCGATCTCCAGCACCACCGGTGCGGTGCGGCCCCAGATGGCCTGCGGATCCATCGGCTGGTCGGACCAGGGCAGCACGTAACGCGGGCCGAGTTCCTCCAGCGCACGCATCTGCCCCGTGCCCATGCGGCCGGCCCGGACCACGAAGCTGCGGATCGCGCGGTGGTGGACGGCGGGCGGCTCGGTGGGGCTGGTGTCGGCCTCGGTGTTCGCGGGCAGGTCGGTCGGGGCGGGCTGGACGAGGGACGGATCGGTGACAGTCATGAACAATGGGTACCGCGGCGTGTGCAATCGGTATGAATATTTCAGAAAGAAATCCCTGAAACCGATGGTCACGGGATTGAAGGGGCTAGTTCAGGCTATTTTGCCTATGCACCTGGGCGATGCGCGCCTAGGCTCGGCGCATGAGTGATTCTGCATCAACCGTGAGGGCCTCCGATTCGCCCGTGCATCCGTCCCGGCGCCAGTGGCTGGCCCTCGCCGTGGCCGCGTCGACGGGCTTGACCACCGGTCCGCTCCAGGCCCGTGCCCGACGGGCAGCCCCCGCCGCACCGCCGGTACCACTGGCCGAGCCGGTCGAGGCGCTGCCCGCAGTGCTGAAGGATCGGCTGATTGAAACCGGCCTGTCGCTGGACGGCTTCGGCCTGCACGTGCAGGCGCTGGACGGGGAGGCCGCGGTCCTGTCCTGGCAGGCTGCACGGCCCTTCGTGCTCGCGTCGACCTCCAAGCTGATCACCTCGATGGCGGCGCTCGACCTGCTCGGCCCGGCCTACCGCTGGCGCACCCGCGCGTATCTGAGTGGTCCGCTCACCAACGGGCGCTTGCTGGGTGATCTGGTCATCCGCGGTGGCGGCGACGCCAGCCTGACGTCGCAGGACCTGCTGGCCTGGTTCCAGGAACTGCGTGCACAGGGTCTGCAGGAGGTCTGGGGCGACATCATCCTCAACCGCGACGCCTTCCGCCTGCGCCCGCAGGACCTGAGTTCCACGCCGGAGCCGTCGCCCGACCGTCCGCACCATGTGCGCCCCGATGCGCTGGCGCTGGATGCGGGCGTGGTGCGCGTGGCCGTGCAGTCGGACGGCGGCGGCCGGGCCAACATCCAGGTCACCCCGGCCCTGCACGACGTCAAGCTGATCAACGCGCTGGGGCGCGGCGGTGCCTGCGTGGCGAACGCCGTCTACCGCGATGTCGAGGGCTCGCCGCAGCCGCAGTTGCAGATCAACGGACAGTGGTCGCCCCGCTGCGGCGCACAGCAGATCAGATTTTCGCCCGTCAGCATGCGCGATCTGGGGCTGCGCGCCATCGAAGGGCTGTGGCTGCAGGCCGGTGGCGTGCTGCGCGGGCGGGTGATCGAGCACTCCGCGTCCTCGCCGGTGCCGTGGCAGCTGGCCGATGCCCAGGCTGCGGCACCGTTTGCCGAGCACCTGTCGGACCCGTTGTCGCGGCAGCTGATCGAGATGAACAAGCGCAGCGACAACCTGGTCGCGCGCCACCTCATGCTCAGCCTGGCGCCCGATTTCCCGAACCGTCCCGCCACGGCCGACGCCGCGCAAGCCCGCGTGCGGGAGTGGCTGACCCGCAAGGGCGTGCGCCGCGAGATGGTCGGACTGGACACCGGCTCGGGCCTGTCCCGCCTGGAGAAGGCGACGCCGCAGGCGATGGTCCATCTGCTGAGCCGCGCCGCGCGTGGCCCGCAGGGCAAGCTGCTGCTGAAGTCCCTGCCCATCGCGGGCGTCGATGGCACGCTCGAGGGCCGTCTGCGCGGTGGCACCGCAGAAGGGCAGGCCTGGCTGAAGACCGGCACCCTGCTCGACACCCGCGGTCTGGCCGGCTATGTGCGGACCCGCAGCGGGCGCATGCTGGGTGTGTGCCTGCTCGCCAACCACGCGGAGAATGTGGCAGCGGCCACGCCTGCACTCGATGCTTGCGTCGAATGGGCGGCGCGTCTGGCATAATCTCGGTCTGCAGTTTCTGGCAGCGCGCGGGTGTAGTTCAATGGTAGAACGGCAGCTTCCCAAGCTTCATACGAGGGTTCGATTCCCTTCACCCGCTCCAGATCAAGCCCAAGCCCAAGCGCTCAATCTCCCTGCTGCAACGCCAGCAAGGCCTCGCGCGTGACCAGCAGCACCTGGTCCTCCCCAGCACTCGTCTCCAGCCAGACCACTTCCAGCATCGGAAACGCCGCTTCGAAGTAGGCGCGCTCGTTGCCGATCTCCAGCACCAGCACGGCGTGCGGCTGCATCCGGGCCGGCGCGTCGAGCAGGAGCTGGCGCACGAAGTCCATCCCGTCGGTGCCACCTGCCAGCGCGAGTTCCGGCTCGGCGCGGTATTCGGCGGGCAACTGCGCCATCGAGGCCGCATTCACGTACGGCGGATTGCACAGGATCAGGTCATAGGGGCCGGTCAGCGCGGCCAGTCCGTCGCTCTCGACCAGCGTGATGCGCTCGGACAGCCCGTGCCGGCGCACATTGATGCGTGCCACGTCGAGGGCGTCGGTGGACAGGTCGGCGGCGTCCACCTGCACCTGTGGATAGGCCATCGCCGCCAGCACCGCGAGGCTGCCATTGCCGGTGCAGAGATCGAGCACGCGGTCGGTGTCGACCGACAGCCAGGCGTCCAGCGCTTCGCCGAGTTCCGGATCCGCCAGCAATTCGGCGATGAAGGAACGCGGCACGATCACCCGCTCATCGACGTAGAACGGCACGCCCTGCAGCCACGCCTCACGGGTCAGGTAGGCGGCGGGTTTGCGGGTGGCGATGCGCTGATCGACCACGGCCTCCACCTCCGCCTGCCGGGCGGGTGTGACGGGCGACGCGGCCACGGCATCCAGCTCGTCCAGCGGCAATCCCAGCTTCCACAGCGTCAGCCAGACCGCCTCGTCGAAGGCGTTGGTGGTGCCGTGGCCGAAACCGACGCCCGCCTGGGTCAGCCGTTCGCCCATGGCCTCGGCCAGCGCGAGGACGGTGGTGGCCGGCGGGGTGTTCATGGGGATCGGGGTCATGCGAGCATCGCCTCCAGCGTGCGGCGGTAGATGTCCTTGAGCGGGCCGAGGGCGGCCAGCGCGCAGTGTTCGTCGATCTGGTGGATCGTGGCGTTGACGGGACCGAACTCGACCACCTGCGGGCAGATCTGCGCGATGAAACGGCCGTCCGAGGTGCCGCCCGTCGTCGACAGCGCGGTCTCCAGCCCGGTCACCGCGCGGATGGCACCCGCCAGCGCGTCGACCAGCGGACCGGGGCGCGTCAGGAAGGGGCGCCCGCTCAGGCTCCAGTCGATCTGGTAGTCCAGACCATGGCGGTCCAGCACCTCCCGGACCCGCTGCTGCAGGCCTTCCGGGGTCGATTCGGTCGAGAAGCGGAAATTGAAGTCCACCACCATCGTGCCGGGAATGACGTTGGTCGCGCCCGTGCCCGCGTGGACGTTGGACATCTGCCAGCTCGTCGGCGGGAAGTGGTCGTTGCCGCGGTCCCACTCGATCGCGCACAGCTCGGCGAGTGCCGGAGCCGCGAGATGGATCGGGTTCTTCGCCAGCTGCGGATAGGCGATGTGGCCCTGCACGCCGCGCACCGTCAGCCGGCCCGACATCGAGCCGCGCCGGCCGTTCTTCACCATGTCGCCGACGCTGCGCACGGAGGTCGGCTCGCCCACGATGCAGGCATCCAGCCGCTCCCCACGTTCGACCAGCCACTCGCAGACCTTGACGGTGCCGCTGTGGGCCGGACCTTCCTCGTCGCTGGTGAGCAGGAAGGCGATGGCGCCGCGGTGGTCCGGGTGCGCGGCGACGAATTCCTCCACCGCCACGACCATCGCCGCCAGCGAGGTCTTCATGTCGGCGCTGCCGCGGCCGTAGAGGCGGCCGTCGCGGTGCGTGGGCACGAAGGGGTCCGAGGTCCACTGGTCGAGCGGGCCGGTCGGCACCACGTCGGTGTGGCCGGCCAGGACCAGCGTCGGGCCTTCGGACACGCCGCGGCGGATCGCCCACAGGTTGCTGACCCGGAAATCGTCCGGACCGAAGGGCAGGTCGACGCAGTCGAAGCCCAGCGGGCGCAGGCGATCCGCGATCAGGGCCTGACAACCCGCATCGTCCGGGGTGAGGGAAGGGCGGGCCAGGAGTTGCTCGACCAGGGCGAGGGTAGGCAGGTGCATGTCGGGGACGGCCGCGCGGGCGGCTGTTCAGCGTCCGGCGCGTGTCAGCGCTTCTTGGACAGGAAGGGCAGCGGTTTGATGGCGGCTGAACTCGGGGGCATGGGCGACGCCATGTCGGTGGACATCGGTGCGGGGGCCGGCGAGAAACTGCCCCGCGCATTCGGGTTGTTGCCCGACACGACATCGAGCGTGATTTCCGTGAAGGACGGCCCCGGCTCGGCCTCCTTCTCCTCTTCCTGCTGGCGCTTGCTGCTGGCCATGTCGTTCTGCAGGCGCCAGAGCAGGTTGGTCGGCGAGTCGGCGTGGCTGATGCCCTCGTCGCGGGTGACGAGGTTTTCGGTGACGAGCCGGGCGATGTCCTGCTCGAAGGTCTGCGAGCCCTCGGCCATCAGGCGGTCCATCGCTTCCTTGATGCCGGAGAAGTTGCCCTGCTCGATCAGCTCGGAGACAAACTGCGTGTTCAGCAGCACCTCGACCGCCGGCACCCGTCCGCCCTGGGTCGAACGCAGCAGGCGCTGCGAGACGACCGCCTTCAGGCCCGCCGCCAGGTCCGACAGCAGCGCTGGCCGCGACTCGGGCGTGTAGAACGACAGGATGCGGCTCAGCGCGTGGTGGCTGTTGTTGGCGTGCATGGTCGAGAGCACGAGGTGGCCCGACAGCGCATAGGACAGCGCCGCGCTCATCGTCTCGCGGTCGCGGATCTCGCCGATGAAGATGCAGTCCGGCGCCTGCCGCATCGCGTTCTTCAGGCCGATCTGCAGCGACTGCACGTCGCGGCCGACCTCGCGCTGGTTCACCACCGACTTGTAGTTGGTGAACAGGAACTCGATCGGATCCTCGATGGTCAGGATGTGCCCCGCCACCTGCTTGTTGCGGTTCTGGATCATCGAGGCCAGCGTCGTGCTCTTGCCCGTGCCGGTGGCGCCGACCATCAGCACCAGCCCGCGCTTGGCCAGACAGAGCGTGTTCAGCAGCTCCGGCAGGTTGAGCGAATCCAGCGCCGGAATCTCGGTCGGCATGAAGCGGAAGACGGCAGCGACGGAGTCGCGCTGCTTGAAGCCCGAGAGTCGGAAGGTGCCCACGCCGCTGATGTGGACGCCCATGTTCAGCTCGCCGGTCTCCTGCAGCTCTTCCATCTGCGCTGCCGTGATCACCTCGCCCAGCAGCATGCGCGGCTGGTTGGGCGCCAGCGGCTCCTGCGTCAGCTGCAGGATCTGGCCGTGGATCTTGATGAGCACCGGCATGTTGGCCGAGAGGAAGACGTCGGACGCCCGCTTCTCGGCCATCAGCCGCAGGATGCGTTCCATGTTCTTGGTGCTCATCGTTCCCCCGGATGTTCTTGTGTTGGCGTTCAGCCGCGCAGCAGATCGTTGATGCTGGTCTTGGCGCGGGTCTGCGCGTCGACGCGCTTGACGATCACGGCGCAGTACAGGCTGTACTTGCCGTCGGCGCTCGGCAGGTTGCCGCTGACGACGACCGAGCCGGACGGGATGCGGCCGTAGGTGACTTCGCCGGTGGCGCGGTCATAGATCTTGGTGCTCTGGCCGATGTAGACACCCATCGACAGCACCGAGTTCTCCTCGACGATCACGCCTTCGACCACTTCGGAGCGGGCGCCGATGAAGCAGTTGTCCTCGATGATGGTCGGGTTGGCCTGCATCGGCTCCAGCACGCCGCCGATGCCGACGCCGCCCGAGAGGTGCACGTTCTTGCCGATCTGCGCGCAGGAACCAACGGCGGCCCAGGTGTCGACCATCGTGCCTTCATCGACATAGGCGCCGATGTTGACGTAGGACGGCATCAGGATTGCGCCCTTGGCGATGAAGCTGCCGCGGCGCGCCACAGCCGGCGGTACCACGCGCACGCCAGTGGCACGCAGCTGCGCTTCGCTCATGCCGGCGAACTTGGTCGGCACCTTGTCGAAGAAGTTCAGGTCGCCGGCGGCCATGGGCACGTTGTCGTTCAGGCGGAAGCTCAGCAGCACGGCCTTCTTGGCCCACTGGTTGACGTGCCACTGGCCCACGCCCTGGCGCTCGGCCACGCGCAGCTTGCCGGTGTCCAGGGCGTCGATGACGTGGTTGACGGCGTCACGCACTTCCGCTGGCGCCGAAGCGATGGACAGGTTGGCGCGGTCTTCCCAGGCGGCTTCGATGACGTTCTGGAGTTGGCTGAGGTCGGACATGGCGGGTTCTCGGATTCGGTTGGAATTCGGTTGGAATTCGGTGGGGCGCAGGGGGTTCAGGCGGCGCGGTGGCTGTTGGCGCGCACGAAGTCGGCGATGCGGCGGGCGGCTTCGAGGCATTCCTCGACCCCGGCCACCAGCGCCATGCGCACGCGGCCGGCGCCGGGGTTCACGCCGTGCGCCTCGCGCGCCAGGTAGCTGCCGGGCAGCACCGCGACATTGTATTGAGCCAACAGCTCCCGCGTGAACGCGGTGTCGCTGCCGCCGAAGACGGACTCGGGCACCTTGGCCCACAGGTAGAAGCTGGCATCGGGCAGGGCCACGTCCATCACCTCGGCCAGCACGGGCGTGACCTGCGCGAACTTTTGGCGGTACAGCGCGCGGTTCTCGACCACATGCGCCTCGTCGTCCCAGGCGGTGATGCTGGCCTGCTGCACGGTCGTGCTCATGGCGCTGCCGTGGTAGGTGCGGTAGAGCAGGAAGGACTTCAGGATCTGCGCGTCCCCAGCCACGAAGCCCGAGCGCAGGCCCGGCACATTCGAGCGCTTGGACAGGCTGGTCAGCACGATCAGGCGCTGGAAGTCGTCGCGGCCGAGCTGCTGGGCGGCTTCGAGTGCGCCGAGCGGGGCCTCGTCGCGGAAGTAGATCTCGGAGTAGCACTCGTCCGAGGCGATCACGAAGCCGTGTTGGTCGGACAGCGCGAACAGCTCGGCCCATTCTTCCAGCGGCACCACCGCACCCGTCGGGTTGCCGGGCGAGCAGACGTAGAGCAGCTGCGTGCGCGCCCAGGTGGCCTCGTCGATCTGCGACCAGTCGGCGGCGAAGTTGCGCGCCGGGTCGCTGTTGGCGAAGACGGGCGTGGCGCCGGAGAGGTAGGCCGCGCCTTCATAGATTTGATAGAACGGGTTCGGGCAGACGACGACCGGGCCGCCGGTTGCCGCGTCGCGGGTCGGGTCGATGACGGTCTGCGCCAGCGAGAACAGCGCCTCGCGCGAGCCGTTGACCGGCAGGATCTGCGTGTCGGCGTCCAGCGCCACGCCGTAGCGGCGCTGCACCCACCCTGCGCACGACTTGCGCAGCGCGGGCAGGCCGGCGGTCGCCGGGTACGCGGCCAGCCCGTCGAGCGACGAGGTCAGCGCGAGTTTCAGGAACTCGGGCGTCGGGTGCTTGGGCTCGCCGATGCCGAGGCTGATCGGGGTGAAGTCCGGGTTCGGGCGGACATCCTTGACGAGGGCGCGCAGCCGCTCGAAGGGGTAGGGCTGGAGGCGCGAGAGCAGCGGGTTCATGGGGCGGGATTATCGGGCATGGCTTGCGCGTCAATGCCCGTCACCCTCGCGAAAGCGAGGGTCCACATCAGTCAACCAATTTCATCTTGACGCATGGGTGCCCGTCTTCACGGGCATGACATGGCGTCTGTGTTCCATTGCATCAGACACGCACGGCCTCCCGCTCCACAAACGGCCGCAACTCCGCCCGCAGTGCCTTGTCGGTGACCAGATCCACCGGCGACTCCAGCAAGTCTTCCAGATAGAACTGCACTCCGAAGTAACGCGCTGCCGTCGCCGGTCCGTCAAATTCCACGAGGATGTCGATGTCACTGTCCGGTCGTGCTGTGTCGCGGACCGTGGAGCCGAACAGCGCCAGCCCGGTCACGCCGAAGCGCGTGGCGAGGTCCGGTTTGCACTGGCGCAGCAGGGTGAGGGTGGCGTCGCGTTGCATGGCAGCAGCAAGGTGATGGCTCAGTTTAGCCTCGCAGCCCTAACCACTGCCGCAAGAACCTCTGTCGCCGCACCAACCGGTAGACGCCGAAGCTGATCCCGCCCGTGGCGCTCAGCAGGACCAGCGCCTCCACCCCCACTGGCAGCGACCAGCCGAGCAGTACCTGACTGAACACGATCATCACCGTCTGATGCACGAGGTACACCGGAAAGACCGCTTCGGTGAGCATCGGTCGAACGCGAGCGTCGCGGTCGAAGTGTGCGACCGCCAGACCCAGCAGGGCCGCGATGGCCGACCATTGGAAGAGAGCGGTCAGCCCGGGGCCGAGCGACCGTGGCACGGGTGTCAAGGCAAGCCCGGCCCACGCCAGCGCTGCCACGACCAGTGCAACGCGACGCGCAGCCGCCAACCGGGACCAGGCGCCCTCCATCCGCATCAGCAGCGCACCCATCCCGAATGCGAACCCGTACATCGCGTGGGCGTACAGGTCACCCCAGAGCGCGTGGGTCTGCGGATATCGCGGCTGCAGCTCACCTCGGCACAGCACCAGCCACAGCGTCGGCAGCACGAACAAGCCCGCGCCTTGCAGCCCGCGTGTCAGCGTGGTGGCGAGGGTGCGGGTCGCGGCCGGGAACCAGCGGACCGCCCCGTACAGCACGACCGTGTAGCACCACAGGTAAGGCAGAAACCACAGGTGGTTCCACGTCGGCATCACCAGGCACCTGGCTTCGGCTCCCACCCCTTCGCAGAAATCCCGGCCGTTCGACAGGACAGAGAAGTACCGCCCGAGAAAGGCGACGAAGCCGTCGTGATAGCCGAACTTTTGCACCACTTCGAAGTAGGTCTGCGGCGGCACGATCAGCACCACACCCGTCAGCAGCGGCAGCAGCAGGAACCGCGTCCGTCGGCGCAACCACCGCTCGGGTGAGCCGCCACGCAGCAGGTTCGCCGTCGCGGCACCCGAGACGAGGAAGATCAGGCTCATCCGCCACGGCTCGGCCAGCCGCATCCAGGGCTCCAGCCCGGCCACCGGGTGCGGGCTTTTGACATGGAACGGCCAAGGGACGTAGTACATCCCGACGTGGTAGAGCACCAGCAGTCCGAAAGCACCGATGCGTAGCCAGTCCAGGAAGTACAGGCGTCGGTGGGGCGCTTGGTGCTCCATGGCGCCACGGGTTCTCAAGTTGGCCGGTTGCCCGACACCACCCGCAGCCGCCCCACCAGCCCCACCATCGCCACCGTGCAGCCCAGCGCCAGCCACCCCGTGCGCTCATACCCCTGCACCAGCCCCTGCGCATCGCGCGAGATCATCAGCCCGCCGACCAGCGAGGCCACGCCCATCGCCGCCGACTGCAGCGCGTTGTTCAGGCTCATGAACGCCCCGCGCCGGCGCGGCTCGACGGCAGAGGTGATCAGCGCCATGCCCGGCACCATGCGGCCCGACACCAGCACGAAGAACAGCGTCGTCACCACCAGCACGCCCACCAGCGACACCCCCGCCAGCCGCGGCAGCGTCAGGATCGGCACCAGCGCCAGCAGCGCGATCAGCCGGAAGGTCGGCACCTTGCCCCACTGGTCGGCCAGCCGGCCCCACAGCCGCGCGGTGAACAGCGTCGCCACGCCGCCGACGAGGTAGATCAGCGGCACCTGCTGCGCGGTCAGGCCGAGGTTGGTGGTGGTGAAGATGGTGATGTAGGGAATCATCGCGAAGCTGCTCGCCATCATCAGCATCGACAGCCCGAAGGCGCGCCAGTGGTTGCGCTCGGCCAGCACGGCGCGCAGGTGGTGCAGCGTGCCTTCGGCGGTCTGCTTCGGGCCGAGGTGGCTGGTCAGCGTCGGCACCTGGCGCAGCGCGAGCGCCCAGACCAGCACCGAGACGCTCGCGATCGCCACGAACGGCGCGTGCCAGCCGTACAGGCTCGCCAGCCACAGCGACGCGGGCACCCCTGCGACCGTCGCCATCGAGAACGCCGACATCACGATGCCCATCGCCGCACCGCGTCGCTCGAACGGAATGGTGTCGGCCACGATGGTCTGCACCAGCGCCCCGAGCACCCCGCCGAACAGACCGGCCGCCACGCGCGCGGCCATCAGCGTCGTGAACGTCGGTGCCAGCCCGCAGGCCAGCGTCGCCACCGCCAGCCCGGCGAACAGGATCAGCAGCAGGCGGCGGCGCTCGAAGCGGTCGATGTAGGTCGTGGCCGCCAGTCCGGAGGCACCGCCGGCCAGCGTGTAGGCGGAAATCAGCAGGCCGAACTGCGCGTCGCTGATGCCGAACAGGCGCGTCAGTTGCGGGCCGAGCGGCATCATGACCATGAAATCGACGATGTGGACGAACTGGACCGCCGCCAGGGTCAGCAGCATGGCACGTTCGCGGCGCGGGGTCAGGGCAGGGGCGTCTGGCATCCAGGCCTCGGGTAGGGTAAGCCGGACAGTGTGCCCAAGTTGGCAGGCTGGCGTGGGGGCGGTGCTATCATCGCCGCCGCCCGGTGCGGTGTATTTTCAAGAAATCCTCATTGGAATCAAAGGCTTAGATCGCCATCACCCCTGAACAATGCGTCTGAACTCGATCAAGCTCTCGGGCTTCAAGTCCTTCGCCGATCCGACGCATTTCCAGCTGCCTGGCCAGCTCGTCGGCGTCGTCGGCCCCAACGGCTGCGGCAAGTCCAACATCATGGACGCCGTGCGCTGGGTGCTGGGCGAGTCGAAGGCCAGCGAGCTGCGCGGCGAGTCGATGCAGGACGTGATCTTCAACGGCTCCGGCAACCGCAAGCCCGCCAGCCGCTCCAGCGTCGAACTCGCCTTCAGCAACGACGCGGGCCGGGCGGGCGGCTCTTGGAACCAGTACGCCGAGATCGCCGTCAAGCGCGTGCTGACCCGCGACGGCACCAGCACCTACTACATCAACAACCAGCCGGTGCGCCGTCGCGATGTGCAGGACGTGTTCCTCGGCACCGGCCTGGGCCCGCGCGCCTACGCCATCATCGGCCAGGGCACGATCAGCAAGATCATCGAGTCGCGCCCCGAAGAGCTGCGGCTGTTCCTGGAGGAAGCGGCCGGCGTGTCCAAGTACAAGGAACGCCGCCGCGAGACCGAGAATCGCCTCAAGGACACCCGCGAGAACCTGACCCGCGTGGACGACATCCTGCGCGAGTTGACGACGAACCTCGACAAGCTCGAAGGGCAGGCCGAGGTCGCGCTGCGCTACCGGACGCTGCAGGACACGGGCACGCTCAAGCTGCACCAGCTCTGGTTCCTGAAGCACCGCGACGCCACCAGCGAGCGCGAGCGCGTCCGGCTGGCCGAGCTGGCGGCGACGAACGCGCTGGAGCTGCGCATCGCGGAGCTGCGCCACGTCGAGGCCGAACAGGAGTCGCTGCGCCAGTCGCACTACGACGCCAGCGACGGACTGCACGCCGCCCAGGGCGCGCTGGCCGAGGCCTCGATGCAGGTCAGCCGGCTGGAAGAGCGCATCCGCCATGTCGTCGATGCCCGCCAGCGCGGCCTGCAGCGCCAGGCCGAGATCGGCGTGCAGACGCAGCAATGGACGCTGCGCCGCGAACACGCCGAGGCCGAGCTGGAGACGCTGGCCGAGCAGCTCGCCGAGGCCGAGGAGCAGGGCGAGATCCTGGCCGCACAGGTCGAAGAGCGTTCTATGGCCTTGCCCGCCGTCGAAGACACGCTGCGCCAGGCCAGCCAGCGCGCCGCCACGCAGCGCACCCGCGCCAGCGAGGTGCAGCAGCAGATCCAGTTGCTCGCCGCGCAATCGCGCCATCTGGACGAACGTGGCCGCGAGCTGCAGGGCCGCCGCGAGCGCCTGTCCACTGAACGCCGCCAGCTCGGCACACCCGATGACCACCGCCTCGATGACCTGCGCGCCCAGCTCGCCCGGGCTCAGGAGGTGCAGGAACTGGCCGATGCGCGCCTGCACGAACTCTCCGAACTGGTGCCGACGCTCGACGAGCAGCGGCGCGGCCAGCAGAGTGCGGCGAACAGCGAATCCGCCCGGCAGTCGGCGCTGACGGCGCGGCTCGACGCACTGCGCGCGCTGCAGGAGAAGGTCCAGACGGAGGGCAAGCTGCGGCCCTGGCTGGCGCGGCACGGGCTGGACGGGCTGCAAGGCCTGTGGCGGCGCATCCACATCGAGCCGGGCTGGGAGACGGCGCTGGAGTCGGCCCTGCGCGAGCGGCTGCAGGCGCTCGAAGTCGGGCGCATCGAGACGGTGCGCGGCTTCGACCTCGATCCGCCGCCGGCCAAGCTGGCCTTCTACTCGCCGCCCAGCGAGGCCCTCACCAACACCCACCGCACGCTGCCGCGGCTGACCGACCTGCTGCGCGTCGGTGATCCGGGGCTGGTGGCGCTGCTCAACGACTGGCTCGAAGGCGTCTACACGGCAGCCAACGTCGAGGAGGCGCTGGCGCTGCGCAGCCGCCTGACCCACGGTGAGCTGATCCTGACGCCGGCCGGCCATGCGGTGAGCGCCTATGCGGTGAGCTTCCACGCGCCGGATTCGGAGCAGGCCGGGCTGCTGGCGCGCGCACAGGAAATCGAGAACCTCGAAACCCAGGTCCGCGCCCAGGCGCTGATGGCCGACGAGGCCCGCAGCGCGCTGGTCCGCGCCGAAGCTGCCTACACCGACGCGGCGCAGCGGCTGGCTGGCGCACGCCGTGACGCGGCCGACAGCCAGACGCGGGCGCACCAGCTGCAGGTCGAGGTGCTGCGCCTGACGCAGCAGGCCGAGCAGGTGACGCGCCGCCGCGACCAGTTGGACGCAGAACTCGCCGAGGTCGACGCCCAGACCGAGGAACTCGAAGAGCGCCGCATGACGGGCGAGGCGCGTTTCGAGGAACTCGACCTGCAGCTCGCCACCGAGCAGGAGCGCCACGCCGAGCTGGAAGACGCCGTGATCGGCGCCGAGCGGCGGCTGGCGGATGCGCGCGAGCAATTGCGCGGCCTGGAGCGCACGGCGCAGGAGTCGCAGTTCGCCGCCCGCTCGCTGCTGGCGCGGCGCGGCGAGTTGCAGCGCGGGCTGGAAACGGCGGGGCAGCAGCTCACCGTCAACGAGCGGGCGCTGGAGCAGCTCGCGGCCGAGCTGGCAGGCCTGGACGACGCAGCGGCGGAGGGCGGCCTGCAGGAAGCGCTGGCCTTGCGGCTCGAGCGCGAGCAGGCGCTGGCCACCGTCCGGCAGACCTGGGACGAACTCTCGCAACAGATGCGCCGCGCCGACGAGCAGCGCGCTGCGCACGAGCGCAGCCTGCAGCCCCTGCGCGACGAGATCACGAAGCTCCAGTTGGAAGCCCAGGCCGCGCAGCTCGGTGGCGCGCAGTTCCTGGAGCAGTTGCAGGTCGCCGCCGTGGATCTGGACGCGCTGGCCGCCGGCATCGAGCAAGGCGGCGTGCGCCTGCACGGGCTGCAGGGTGAGATCGACCGCATCCAGCGCGAGATCAACGCGCTGGGCGCCGTCAACCTGGCGGCGCTGGACGAGCTGGGGGCTGCCCGCGAGCGGCGGCAGTTTCTCGATGCGCAGGTCGCCGATCTCACCGAGGCCATGCAGACGCTGGAAGCCGCGATCCACAAGATCGACCTGGAAACCCGCGATCTGCTCAAGGCCACCTTCGACCAGGTCAACGACGGCTTCGGACGCATGTTCCCGAGCCTGTTCGGCGGCGGTCAGGCCCGGCTGGTGATGACGGGCGACGAGATCCTGGACGCTGGCGTGCAGGTCATGGCCCAGCCGCCGGGCAAGAAGAATTCGACCATCCACCTGCTCTCCGGCGGCGAGAAGGCGCTCACCGCGATCGCGCTGGTGTTCGCGATCTTCCTGCTCAACCCGGCGCCCTTCTGTCTGCTCGATGAGGTGGATGCACCACTGGACGATGCCAATACCGAGCGATATGCCCGACTGGTCCGCCAAATGTCGTCTGGAACGCAGTTTCTTTTCATTTCGCACAACAAAATTGCAATGGAGATGGCCGAACAATTGATCGGCGTGACAATGCAGGAACAAGGTGTGTCGCGGATCGTCGCGGTGGACATGGAGGCGGCAGTCTCACTGGCTGAGCTACCGTGAGGTGGACGACACACTGTTCAGGCCATGACCAGGAACCCGGGGACCGATGAATTCATTGCAAGTATGGTTGGCCATCGTCGGAGGGCT
Source organism: uncultured Sphaerotilus sp. (assembly GCF_963924895.1). Taxonomy (NCBI): domain Bacteria; kingdom Pseudomonadati; phylum Pseudomonadota; class Betaproteobacteria; order Burkholderiales; family Sphaerotilaceae; genus Sphaerotilus; species uncultured Sphaerotilus sp. The sequence continues at coordinate 77,481 of NZ_CAWURG010000015.1, read as the reverse complement.
GGTGCTCGCCGCTGTCGTCGGGCATGGCGCTTGGCAGACCCGAAAGCTCGGGGGCAAACCACGCCTTCCCAAGCCTTCCGCGGCCGATGCCGCAACACTCGGAGCGCCTGACGCGGCCACGGCGGCTGCCGCCGTGCAGCCGGTCCACCAGGAGCCGAGTTTCGATCCGGACCACGCGCCGACCGAGCCGATCCCGCTGGAGGACGTGCCGTTGGCCGCCCCCGTCGAGGCCATTGAGCAGCGGCTGGTGGATGTGCCCGCGGCGCTGAATGTGCTGGCGCGCCGGCCCGCCGCGGTGCCCCGCATCGATCTGCTGATCGACGCGGTGGCCCGCCTGCTGTCCGATCCGCCGCTGCCCGGCGAGACCGTGCTGGCGCACTGGCCGCCGTCCCGCCGTGCCGGGGGCAAGCCCTTCCTGATCGAAGGCTGCAACAGCCAGACGGGCGAATGGGAAACCCCCGTCGCTGGTCAGACCTACAGCGAACTGCGCGCAGGGCTGCAGCTCGCCAACCGGCTCGGCGCCGTCAACGAGATCGAGTATTCGGAGTTTGTCCAGATCATCCAGCGCTTCGCCGAGCCGCTGTCGGCCGAGGCCGAGTTTCCGGACATGCTGGACGTCGTGGCCCGGGCGCGCGCGCTTGACCGGGTGGCCGTGCACCACGACGCGCAGCTTGCCATGCGGCTCACCGCGCGCCAGGGCCAGTGGCCGGTGAGCTGGATCCAGCAGCACGCGGCGCGCCACGGCTTCGTCAGCGGGCCGGTGCCGGGCAAGCTCATCCTGCCGGGCCGGGAAGAGGACGCGCCGCCGGTGCTGGCGCTGCTGTTCGATGCCCAGGCCGCGCTGGCCGAAGATCCCGACCAGTCCTGGGTGTCCGAGATGTCGCTGGTGTTCGACGTGCCGCAGACGCCGCAGGCCGAGCAGCCCTTCAACGCCTGGTGTGCCTCCGGACAGGCGCTGGCCATCGCGCTGGATGCCGATGTCAACGACGATGAAGGCAGTCCTCTCAATGCGGGTGCGTTCACGCTGATCCGCGAGGATCTGGACGGCCTGTACGCCAAGCTGGCGGAATACGAGCTGGCGGCAGGCTCGCCCGCGGCGCGGCGCCTGTTCAGCTAGGCGACGGCCTGATTCACCGGTTGCACAGGCGCGCCTACACTGGCGCGCATGTCGCAAACCGATCTCTTCTCGTCGCCGCCGGACCTCTCCTCCGGCCCCGATTCGCAGTCCCAGCAGGCAGTCCAGGCCTCGCCGGCCGAGCAGGCCGCCGAGCTGCGCCGGCAACTGCACCACCACGCCCACCGCTACTACGTGCTCGACGCGCCGGACATCCCCGACGCCGAGTACGACCGCCTGTTTCAAGAACTCCAGGCGATCGAGGCCGCACACCCGGACTTGCGCACCGCGGATTCCCCGACGCAGCGGGTGCTCGGGCGGGTGCTCGACGGGTTCGCTTCCGTGCGCCACGTGGTGCCGATGCTCTCGATCCGCACCGAGACTGACACCGAGGCGACCGGCGCCAGCACCTTCGATGCCCGTGTGCGGCGCGAACTGGCGCTGGGCGAGGACGCACCCGCGCTGCGCTATGCCTGCGAGCTGAAGTTCGACGGGCTGGCGATCAACCTGCGCTATGTGGACGGCGTGCTGGTGCAGGCCGCCACCCGGGGCGACGGCGAAAGCGGCGAGGACGTCACCCAGAACATCCGCACGATCGGCCAGATTCCGCTGCGCCTGCGCGACGGCCCGGGTGGCCTGCCGGCGGTGCTGGAGGTGCGCGGCGAGGTCTACATGCGCCGTGACGACTTCGACCGCCTCAACGAACGCCAGCGCGAGCGCATCGCGCGCGGCGACAAGGGCGAGAAGACCTTCGTCAACCCGCGCAACGCCGCCGCCGGTGCGGTCCGCCAGCACGACCCGGCGCTGGCGGCCGAGCGTCCGCTGAGCTTCTTTGCCTACGGACTGGGCGAGGTGCAGGGCTGGGCGCTGCCGGCCACGCACAGCGGCGTGCTGGACGCGCTGGATGCCTTCGGGCTGCCGGTGTGTACCGAGCGGGCGGTGGTGGAGGGCGCGGACGGTCTGTCGGCCTTCCACCAGCGCATTGGCGGTCAGCGCGACCAGCTGCCCTTCGACATCGACGGCGTGGTCTACAAGGTGGACGACCTGGCCCTGCAGCGGCGGCTCGGGTTTGTCAGCCGCGAGCCGCGCTGGGCCGTCGCGCACAAGTACCCGGCGCAGGAGCAGATGACCACCGTGCGCGAGATCGACATCCAGGTCGGCCGCACCGGCAAGCTCACGCCGGTGGCCAAGCTGGAACCGGTCTTCGTCGGCGGCACCACGGTGAGCAACGCCACGCTGCACAACGAGGACGAGACGCGCCGCAAGGACGTGCGCACCGGCGACACCGTCATCGTGCGGCGCGCGGGCGACGTGATTCCCGAGGTGGTCGGCGTGGTGCTGGAGCGCCGGCCGGTGGACGCGGGCGAGCCGTTTGATCTGTACAAGCGCCTGGGCGGCCATTGCCCCGTCTGTGGCAGCGACATCGTGCGCGAGGAGGGCGAGGCCGACTGGCGCTGCACCGGCGGCCTGTTCTGCCCGGCGCAGCGCAAGCAGGCGATCCTGCACTACGCCGGCCGGCGCGCGATGGACGTCGAGGGGCTGGGCGACAAGGTGGTCGAGCAGCTCGTGGATGCGGGCATCGTGCGGACCTTGCCGGAGCTGTACAGGCTCGGTGTCGCCAAGCTCGCGGCGCTGGACCGCATGGGCGAGCGCAGCGCGCAGAACCTGGTCGATGCGCTGGAGAAGAGCCGGCACACGACGCTGGGGCGCTTCCTGTACGCGCTCGGTATCCGGCACGTCGGCGAGGCCACCGCGAAGGCACTGGCGCGCCACTTTGGCAATGTCGACCGGCTGATGGACGCCACGGTCGAGCAGCTCACCGAGGTGGCCGACGTGGGCCCGGTGGTGGCGCAGAGCCTGCGCACCTTCTTCGACCAGCCGCACAACCGCGAGGTGGTCGAGCAGCTGCGCGCCTGCGGTCTGACCTGGGACGAGCACGACGGGGTGCCCGACGCGGGTCCGCAGCCGCTGGCTGGTCTGACACTGGTCCTGACCGGCACGCTGCCCACCCTCGGGCGCGATGCGGCCAAGGACCTGATCGAGGCCGCCGGGGGCAAGGTCAGCGGCTCGGTCTCGAAGAAGACGCACTACGTGGTCGCGGGTTCGGAAGCGGGTTCCAAGTTGGAAAAGGCGCAGGCGCTGGGCCTGTCGATCCTGGACGAGGCGGGACTGCTGGCCCTGATCGGGGGGTCCGCTGCGCAGGACATCCCGCCAGTTGATGCGTAATTGGCAATAGTGGAAATGTTCAATTCCCGACCACCTGAATAGAGGGTGTGTTCGGTTCTACGCCGGTTCGAGAATGTGTTTCGTCGGGCAGCAGGACCCGCTGGACAAGCCCACCGTGGACCCCATGGCTGGCTCATCTGGTGAGACTGTTCGACGCGACAAGATCTAAACCTATATTGCGTGGAATCGATGCTGAACAAGACAACTCGACTCCTGGGGCTGGTGGCCCTGGGTGTGCTGACAGGGTGCGGTGGTGGTGGTGGCGGTGCAGCGGCTCCGGTGGCTGAGCCGACCGCGACGGTGATGACCAAGCTGCAGACCAGCGGTGCCTTGCTGTCGCTGGACCGCTCCACGGCGCTCGCTGGTACCGATGCCAATGGCGATGGTGTGCGCGACGACGTCACGGCATGGATCGGCACCCAGGGCTACGCCGGGAATCTGCCGAAAGCGGCCGCCCAGCTGGCCAAGGCCTACCAGAGCGTGCTGACCGTGCCGCTGACGGATGACGCTGCCGTGCGTGCTGCACGACTCGCGTCCAGCGATGCGGTGGAATGCATCATGCAGAAGGCCCCTTCGATCGAAGCCGGCTACAAGGCCGTGGCTGATCTGCGCCGCGTGACGGTCAACACCGATGCCCGCGTCAAGGCCTATCTCTCGTATGTCGAGCTGGTCAATGACACGGTGGCCCGTGCACCTGAAGGAGACGGCTGTGTTTGATCGCCGCATTACCGATACCCATATCCGTTCCCTCGTCCGCCCGCTGACGGGCGCTGCCCTGGGCTTGGTGGCTGCCAGCACGCTGGGCGTCGCGCAGGCGGCCTCGACGATCTGCGAACCCGATGGCGGCTACGTCGTCGCGTACTACAACGGCACCTTCTCGATGCCCGAGGATGCCGACGCCCAGCGTGCCGCGCTGCGCATCGCGCGCCATGGCAAGTACTCTGGTGCCCCCGAGACCGCGACGACCGCCTCCGGCAAGGCCGAGCCGGTCCGCTACGAAACCTTCTACAGCACCGCCGGCACCGCCAGCGGCGCGTCCGAGTCGCGCTTCCAGTCGGTGGCGGCGGAATACCGCAAGCTGCTGGACGGCGCGCTGACCCAGAACTGGGAATACTTCTGGGACATGGCGGCAGGCAACATCGACAGCTGGTCGGTGCTGGCGGCCAAGGCCGGTGACTCCCGCTTCCTCGCGATCACCTCGGCTTTCCCGTCCACGGTCACCAGCCTGGCGACGGCGGCAAAGACGGCCCTGCAGACCGAGCTGGACAGCAGCAACACCACGCTGGCGGCGCGCCAGATGGCCCGTGCCCAGGCGCTCTACACCGAGCGCCAGAAGCTGCTGATGGTGTCCGTTGCCTCCTCGCAGGGTGCGCTGTTCGCGAACAAGGCGTTTGCCAAGCTGGGTGTGACCGACTCGTCGGTGGCCCGCCATGAACTGGCGGCGCTGCCAGCGGACGCGGTCAAGACGGCGCTCACGACCAACATGGCGGCCTTGACCATTCCGACGCCCGCCAGCAATCAAGGGTTCTTCACGGCGACGTTGTCGTGGACGGTGCCGGCGACTGGCGCTTATGGCACAGGTTCGGACGGCAAGGCACTGGTCAATGACTTCGACCTGCATGTCATCGAGCCGACTCCGCCGGTCACGGGTGACAACTACGTCCAGTGGGTCCACTTCTCGGCGACAGGCGATCCGGGCAAGGGCGGCGGCGGCGAAATCTCGAAGCAGGGCTACGCAGGCTTTCTCGACAAGGACGGCAAGGGCACCTCGGCCACCGACACCGGACCGGAGCACTACTACGCCTCGTGCGATGCCGGCAAGCTGCTGGAAGGCTCCTACTGGGTGGCGATCACGAAGGTGCGCGCCCAGATCCCCGAGCGGACCTTCGTAACGCTGCAGATCGCGACGGCCAAGGAGGGTGAGGTGTATTCGCACACCTTCAACTACGCCGCCATTGCCGACTTCCAGCAGCAGACCAAGCTGACCTTCCCGGTCAAGGTGGTGCTGAAGAAGAATGCCGATGGCACCTGGGCCAAGCCGGAAGTGACACCTTACAGCCCGGTTGCCGCTTACGACACCACCGGATTGCCGAACTTCGCGCTCTGATCCGACCCGATCGGACCCCAAGAAGCCGCAGTGATGCGGCTTTTTTCATGGGCCGAAGGTTCGGGCTGCCGGCGTGGTGCCGTGCGCTCAGAGTTCCTGGTCCAGCGCCCGCGCCACGCCCAGCAGCGCCGGCGACACACTGGCGTCGATCACGAACACCGGCATCTGCGCCAGATAGGCCTGGAAGCGGCCCTTGGCCTCGAAGCGCTGGCGGAAGTCCGAGCGGTCGAAGGCCTCTCCCAGCCGCGGCACGATGCCGCCGCCGATGTAGACCCCGCCCAGCGCGCCCAGCGTCAGCGCCAGATTGCCGGCCACGCTGCCCAGCAGCGCGCAGAAGTGCGCCACCGCCTCGGCGCAGCGGGTGCAGCTGGCCGCCAGCGCGCGTGCGGTGACGTCGGCCGGGCTGAGTGCTTCCGGCACCGCGCCATCGAGCGTGCACACCGCGTCGTACAGCGCCACCAGCCCGGCGCCGCTCAGCGCCCGCTCCGACGAAGCGTGGCCGTAGCGCTGGGCCAGCAGGGCGATCAGCGCGGCTTCGCGTTCATTGGTCGCTGGCAGCGTGACGTGACCGCCTTCGCCCGCCAGCGCCACCCATTGCGCGCCCGCAGGCAGCAGTCCGGACACGCCCAGCCCGGTTCCCGCTCCGATCAGCGCCATCGGGGCCTGCGCCCGGGCTGCGCCGCCGCCCACCTGCCGCAACTCGTGCGGCTGGAGCGAGGGCAGCGAGAGCGCCAGCGCCGTGAAATCGTTGATCACCACCAGCCGCTGCAACCCGAGTTCCGCCTGCAGGCCCGAGATCGAGAACTGCCAGTGGTGGTTGGTCATGCGCACCTCGTCCCCGGTGATCGGGTTGGCGATGCCCATGCCCATGGAGCCCGGCTGGCTCCGGCCGAGTCCGGCCAGGTAGGCGCGTACCGCATCGGCGAGCGTGGCGTGGTCGGCGCAGGGCAGGGTGCGCACGGCGTCGATGGCCGCGCCTTCCTCGGCGATCCAGCCGAAGCGGGCGTTGGTGCCGCCGACGTCGGCCACGAGACGGGGGAAGGGCGAGCGTGTGGTCATGGCAGGCAGAGGGCGAAGAGGGACGTTCCATGGAGATCGGGGCCCAGGCGGAGCGGCTGGACCCACAAGCGCCGACGGCGCGCATCGTAGCGCGCCGTCGGTTTCTCGCCTACTTCAATCCGTCAGTCGGCGAGGCGCTTCTGGCTCTCGGCGTCGAACAGGTGCACGTCGTGCGTGCCCCAGCTGAGGTTCACCTTGTCGCCGACCTGGTGCAGCACCTTGCCCGGTGCGCGCACGACCAGCATCCCCGCCGCCGTCTTGACGCTGACGTAGGTTTCCGGACCCGTCGGCTCCAGCATCGTGATCTCGCCGGCCACGCCGGTCGCGCTGCTGTCCGCGAAGTTCAGTGCCTCGGGGCGCAGGCCGTAGATCAGCTTCTGGCCCGGCTTGACGGCGGCCCGCTGCGCCGCGCTGACCGGCAGCGTCACGCCATTGGCGACCACCCCTTGCGCGCTGCCCTGCACCTGCACCATGTTCATGGCCGGCGAGCCGATGAACTCGGCGACGAACACCGTGGCCGGGCGGGCGTAGATGTCGTCCGGCGAGCCGAACTGCAGCACCACGCCGTCCTTCATCACCGCGATGCGGTCGCCCAGCGTCATGGCTTCGACCTGGTCGTGGGTCACGTAGACGGTGGTCGTCTTGGTGCGCTGGTGCAGCAGCTTGATCTCGGCGCGCATCTCGACGCGCAGCTTGGCGTCGAGGTTGGACAGCGGCTCGTCGAACAGGAACAGCAGCGGATCGCGGGCCAGCGCCCGGCCCATCGCCACACGCTGGCGCTGACCACCGGAGAGCGCGCCCGGCTTGCGGTGCAGCAGGTGCTCGATCTGCAGCATCTTGGCCACGCGGGCCACGGCCTTCTCGCGCTCGGGCTTGGGCACCTTGCGCATCTCCAGACCGAAGGCGATGTTCTCGGCCACGTTCATGTTCGGGTAGAGCGCGTAGCTCTGGAACACCATGGCGATGTCGCGGTTCTTCGGCAGCTCGTGGGTGACGTCGCGGTCACCGATGTGGATGGTGCCGGAGGTGGGGGAGTCGAGGCCGGCGATCATCGACAGCAGCGTCGACTTGCCGCAGCCGGACGGCCCGACCAGGATCAGGAACTCGCCCTTGTCGATCTCGAGGTCGATGCCCTTGAGGATGTTCGTCTCGCCGTAGCTCTTGCGGACGTTGCGGATGGAAAGTGCGCCCATGATGAATAAGTCCTCTTAACCCTTGACGGCGCCGGCGGTCAGGCCACGCACGAAATACTTGCCCGCGACGACATAAACAAACAGCGTCGGCAGCGCGGCGATCATCGCGGCGGCCATGTCGACGTTGTATTCCTTGACCGAGCTGGAGGTGTTGGCCAGGTTGTTCAGGCCCACCGTGATCGGCTTGGAGTCCGCGCCGGAGAAGACGACCCCGAACAGGAAGTCGTTCCAGATGTTGGTGAACTGCCAGATCAGCGTGACGACCAGGATCGGCGCCGACAGCGGCAGCACGATGCGCCAGAAGATGCGGAAGAAGCCCGCGCCGTCCAGCATCGCCGCCTTGATCAGCTCGTCCGGCAGGCTCAGGTAGTAGTTGCGGAAGAACAGCGTGGTGGACGCCAGGCCCATCAGCACGTGGACGCAGACGAGGCTCCACACCGAGTCGGACAGGCCGATCCAGCCCAGCACCTGCGACATCGGCAGCAGCACCACCTGCAGCGGCATGAACACGCCGAACAGCATGAAGGAGAACAGCAGCTCGCTGCCCTTGAAGCGCCACTTCGTCAGCACGTAGCCGTTGAGCGCCCCGAGCGTGGTCGAGATTGCTACCGCCGGGATGATCATCGTCATCGAGTTCCAGAAGTAGGGCTGCAGGCCGCCGCAGTCGGTGCCGGTGCAGGCGGTGGACCAGGCCTTGCCCCAGGCGGCGAAGTTCAGGCCGGCGGGCAGCGACAGCAGGTTGCCGTTGCGGATCTCGGCCATGTCCTTCAGCGAGGTGGCCAGCATCACGTACAACGGCAGCAGGAAGAAGACCGCGAACAGCCCCAGCAGGGACCACAGAATCAGTCGGTGCAGATGTTTCATGGTGTTGTCCCCCGACTCAGCGGTCACGCGAGCGCAGCTCGCTGTAGAGATACGGCACGACGATCGCGGCCACCGTCGCCAGCATCACGGTCGCCGAGGCGGCGCCCAGGCCGATCTGTCCGCGGGTGAAGGCCATCGTGTACATGAAGGTCGCCGGCACGTCGGTCGCGAAACCCGGGCCACCGGCGGTCAGCGCCATCACCAGGTCGAAGCTCTTGATGGCGATGTGTGCCAGCACCATCAGCGTGCTGAAGAACACCGGCCGCATGCTCGGGATGACGATGCGCCAGTAGATGCGCGGCAGCGAGGCGCCGTCGATCTGGGCGGCCTTGATGATGGAGTCGTCGATGCCGCGCAGGCCGGCCAGGAACAGCGCCATCACGAAGCCCGCGCTCTGCCATACGCCGGCTATGACGACGGTGTAGATCGCGTAATCCGGGTTGACGAGCCAGTCGAAGCTGAAATTCGGGAAGCCCCAGCCGTGCATCAGGTGCTCGATGCCCAGGCCGGGGTTCAGGATCCACTTCCATGCGGTACCCGTGACGATGAAGCTCAGGGCCATCGGGTAGAGGTAGACGGTGCGCAGCACGCCTTCGGCGCGGATCTTCTGGTCCAGCAGGATCGCCAGCAGCAGGCCGACCGCCATCGAGAAACCGATGAACAGCGTCGAGAAGATGCCCAGGTTCTTGAGCGCGACCATCCAGCGCTCGGATTCGAACAGCAGCGTGTACTGGTGCAGTCCGACAAATTCGTAGTTCGGCAGCAGGCGCGAGGCGGATACCGACAGGTAGCCGTTCCAGGCGATCAAGCCGTAGATGAAGAGGAAGGAGAGGAGGAAACTGGGCGCCAGAACGATCCGGGGCAGCCAGTGGTCCAGACGCGCAGCGGCGCTAGGGGAGGCCATGTCGTGTGTCCCGCAGGTGCAAACGAAACCACCGGCTTGTCAGGGCCGGTGGTTCAGAGGGAGGCCGCCACAAGTGACGGCCGATCCGGCTTACTTGGTCTGGGCGGCCGTGGCGATCTTGGCCATGGCGTCAGCGGCGGTCATCTTGTCGCTGTTCCAGTACTGGCTGACCGCGTCCTGGATCGCGCCAGCGGCAGCCGAAGGAACCGCCATGCCGTGGGCGACGGACGGCACCAGCGCGCCGGTCTTGGCGGTCTCGACGAAGTCCTTGGACGACAGCTTGGCGCAGTCGTCGAACTTGGCCAGGTCCATGTTCAGGCGAACCGGGATCGAGCCCTTGTTCAGGTTGAACACTTCCTGGAAGTCGGTCGACATGATCGCGGCGGCCAGATCCTTCTGGGCCTTCACGTTGTTGTCGTTCTTCAGCTTGAACATGGCGAAGGAGTCCACGTTGAAGGTGAAGGCCTTGGCGGTGCCCGGAGCGGCGGCGCAGACGAAGTCCTTGCCCGGCACCTTGCCGGCGGCGATGAACTCGCCCTTGGCCCAGTCACCCATCAGCTGCATGCCGGCTTCGCCCTTGATGACCATCGCGGTCGCCAGGTTCCAGTCACGGCCCGGGGCGTTCTTGTCGGTGTAGCTGTGGACCTTCTTGAAGGTCGTCAGCACCTTTTCCATGGTCGCGCTCTTCAGCGTGGCCGGGTCGAGCTGCACGAAGGCCTTCTTGTAGAACTCGGCACCACCGACACCCAGCGCGACGCTTTCGAAGGTGGTGAAGTCCTGCCAGTTCTGGCCGCCGTGGGCGATGGGGATGATGCCGGCCTTCTTCAGGGCTTCGGCGGCGACGAAGAACTCGTCCCAGTTGGTCGGGACCTTGGCACCGGCCTTCTTGAACGCTTCCGGGTTGGCCCACAGCCAGTTCACGCGGTGCACGTTGACCGGTGCGGCGATGTAGTTGCCCTTGTACTTCATGACGTTGGCGACCACCGGGGGCAGCAGGCTGTCCCACTTCTCGGCCTTGGCCACGTCGTCGATGTTGGCCAGCACGCCTTCGGCAGCCCACTCTTGCAGCGACGGGCCCTTGATCTGGGCCGCGGCCGGGGCATTGCCCGACACGACGCGCGACTTCAGCACCGTCATGGCCGAATCACCACCACCGCCAGCGACCGCGAAGTCCTTCCACGTGTGGCCCTTGGCCTGCAGCGTGGCCTTCAGCGCGGACGCTGCCTTGGCTTCGCCACCCGAGGTCCACCAGTGCAGCACTTCGACCTCACCCGCCTGCGACAGGCCAGCAACGGTCAGGCCAGCCACGACCGCCAGCAGCGTGCGGGCGTGGGCGGGGCGGCGGGTCATCTCCAACTTTTTCATATGCACTCCGGAATCAATCATGGGTGAGGGTGTGAACGAGGCTGAAGATTAATAACAGTTTAAAAAATTAACAGTAGGTGAAATCCCTGAATGGACACGGTGGACACGGGTCCGCTTTTCCGACCTAGGCGGCCGGCAGTCGGATGTCCACCCGCAGCCCCTTCGGCTGCCGAGATGCCACGCTGACCCGGCCACGGTGCCGCTCGACGATCTCCTTCACGATGGCCAGTCCCAGTCCGCAGCCACGCCCCTCGTTCGTGCCGCGGAAGAAGCGGTCGAAGACCTGCGCGTGCAGCTGCGGAGGCAGGCCGGGGCCGGTGTCGTCGACCTCGATCACGGCCGTGCGGGGCTGGTCGCTGCCGGCGGCGGGCTCTTCCCGGACCCGCACGGTGATCTCGCTGCCCCGTCCGGCGTAGCGGATGGCGTTGTCGATCACATTAACAATAGCTTCACGGATTAACAACGCATTGCCTTCGATCGTCAGGGCGGGTTCGGGGCGGTCGTCGTCCTGGCCGGCATCGTCCAGCCCGAGGTCGATGCCGTCGTTCAGGGCGCGCGGGACCAGTTCGGCCGTGAGGTCCTGCACCAGCCGGCGCAGGTCGAAGCGGCTGCGGCCGAGCGTGGCCAGCGACTCCGGCTCGGCCCGGGCCAGCGTGAGCAGCTGGGTGACGAGGTGGGCGCTGCGGGTGGCGCTCTCGCGCACCATCTCCAGCCGGGCGCGCAGGGCGGGGTCGGTGGTTTCCTTCAGCGCGAGTTCGGACTGGCTCTTCAGCCCAGCCAGCGGCGTGCGCAACTGGTGGGCGGCATCGCTGATGAAGCGCCGCTGCTCCACCACCGAGGCGTGCACGGCCGCCAGCAGCGTGTTGACCGCGGCCGCGAGGTCGCGCACCTCCTCGGGCGCCGACTCCAGCTCGATCGGCGCCAGATCGTTCGGCCCGCGCCCGCTGACCGCCTCGCGCAGACGTGCCAGCGGCGCGAGGCCCGTGCGCACGCCGGCCCACACCAGCCCGGACATGGCCAGCATCAGCAGCGACAGGGGCAGCACGGTATCGATGAGGATATCGCGGGCCAGCGCCTCGCGGCTGACCCGGCTCTTGGCCACCTGCACCATCATCTGGCGCTGCTGGCTCGGATCGCCATAGTCCAGCAGGATGGCCGCGACCCGCACCTGCACCGTGCCTTCCGGTGTCTCGACCTGGCCGTCGTAGAAGGTGGGGCGATCGGGTCGCAGCGTGTCGGCGTCGCGGGGTGGTGGCAGCTTGTGGTTGCCCAGGATGAACTCGCCGGGCGGGCTGCTGACCATGTAGTAGATGCGGTCGTCCGGGTCGGCCTCAATGATGTCCTTGGCCGCGCGGGGGAAGTCGACGAACAGTCCGCTGTCGATCGGCTTGACCTGCCGGGCCAGTGCGCGCGAGGACAGGTAGAGCCCGTGGTCATTGGCCCGGTCGGCGTAGCGCACGGCGACGTTGTAGGTCACGGCGGCGGCCGCCAGCCACAGCACGAGCTGCGGCAGCAGCAGCCAGGCCAGCAGGTGCCGGCGCAGCGAGCGGCCGCCGGGCGAGACCACCGGCAGCCGGTTGAGCAGGGGTTGGAGCAGGTTCAGCATGGCAGCGCAGTGTCGCCGCGATGCAAGCACCGCTGGCGTTCAGTCCTGTGTTTCGAGCAGGTAACCCAGCCCGCGCACGGTGCGGATGCCCACGCCGGAGCCTTCGAGCTTGCGGCGCAGGCGGTGGATGTAGACCTCCAGCGAACTGGGGCCACCACTTTCGGAGACATCGGTGGACCAGGCCTGCGCGATCTGCTCCTTGGTGATGACCTTGCGGCGCTGGCTCAGCAGCAGATCCAGCAGCAGCCATTCCCGCGGTGACAGGTCCACCGGCTGGCCGGCGATGGTCACCCGGCGGGCATCGCGGTCGAACTGGAGCTGGCCGACCATCAGCGCGTCGACGGGCTCGGCGGGTGCACCCGCTGGCGGTGGGGGCTGGCTGCGGCGCAGCACGGCACGGATGCGCGCTTCGAGTTCGGGGAAGTCGAAGGGCTTGGTCAGGTAGTCGTCCGCTCCGGCGTTCAGGCCGGCGACGCGGTTGTGCAGGCCGTCCAGCGCCGTGAGGATGAGCAGCGGCATGGCGGGCTTGGCGGCCCGCACCCGCTGCACCACCGTCAGCCCGTCGATCAGCGGCAGGCCGATGTCGATGATGCCGACGTCGAAGGCCTGCCGCGTCAGCAGGTACTCCGCCACGGCGCCGTTGTCGGCCACCTCGACGTCAAAGCCCGCCGCACGCAGGTTGGCACCCAGCGCGTCAGCGAGGATGGCGTCGTCTTCGGCGAGCAGGGCGCGCATGTCGGATCTCGGTGAAGGTGACTCAGGGTGACTCAGGTACCGCCCGAGCCGACCATGACGTGGTTATAGCCGCCGTCAGCGTAGCTGAGAGCAAGTTCGGCGCCTTCTTGGTGGCACGCCTTCGCGATGCCATACGCGTTCGAGCGATTCGACAACAGGCTGGTGATCAAAAGGCGCTTGCCTGCGAGAAAACCCATGGACTCTTCGAGGTGTGCATCTAATGTCGAAGTGGGTGCGCTGGTGATCAGTGTTCGAAACAACGGATTCTCGCACGCACCAGCGGGGCCGGTGGGCAGTGGTTGCCCGCGAGGCCCGGGTCGGGTATCATCACGTTTTCGCTAAAACGCTGAATGGGCGGAGGAATCCAGCCCATTTTTTTTGCTTGAACCGCCGCAAGGCACCGGAAGGAGCGCGGCAGCCGGCTGGCGTGACAGCATGACGCATGACGAAAGTCGTGTTCATTGTTGTTGCGTGGCTAAGAGGCTGCCGTTTGTACTGCATTGATGAACTGGCAGCAGGCTGTCGAACGCACCGTGACCGGATTGGGCTACGACCTCGTGGATTGCGAGCGTGGCCTTCGGGGGTTGCTGTGCGTCTATATCGACCGAATGCCCGACGTCGTCTATCCGACCGGGCCGGGCGAATTCGTTACCGTGGAAGATTGCGAGCAGGTGACCCGCCAGCTCCAGCGCGTGCTGGAAGTGGAGGGTTGCGATTACGAGCGGCTCGAAGTGTCTTCCCCGGGTCTGGACCGGCCGCTCAGGCGGCTGGACGCCTTTGTGCGGTTTGCAGGGTCGGAGATCGATCTGACGCTCAAGGTGGTTTTCCAGGGACGCAAGAAATACCGCGGCGTGTTGCGCGTGGTGGGCGACGACCCTGCTGCAGGTCTCGAGCTGGTTTTCCATGAAGGCAAGGAAAGTCACGTGCTGGGGTTTGTGCTCGATGAGGTCCGTGATGCCCGGCTGGTGCCGGTGGTGGATTTCAAGGGGCGCAGCCGGCGAGACACGGCGGCGGGCGGGGCGACACAGGAATCCGGAGGTCACGAAGAATGAACCGCGAACTGTTGATGCTGGTGGAAGCGATCTCGCGTGAGAAAAACGTGGATCGTGAAGTCGTGTTTGGTGCCGTCGAGTTGGCACTGGCATCGGCCACCAAGAAACTCTATGAAGGCGAAGTCGATATCCGTGTCGCGATCGATCGCGAATCGGGTGCCTACGAGACTTTCCGTCGCTGGCACGTCGTGCCGGACGAAGCGGGTCTGCAGCAGGCCGAAGCCGAAATCCTGCACTTCGAGGCCAAGGAACAGATCGACGACATCGACGTGGGCGACTACCTCGAAGAGGCGGTCGAGTCCGTGCCCATCGGCCGGATCGGTGCGCAGGCGGCCAAGCAGGTCATCCTGCAGAAGATCCGTGACGCCGAGCGCGAGCAGCTGCTGAACGATTTCCTGTCGCGTGGCGACAAGATCTTCACCGGCACGGTCAAGCGTCTCGACAAGGGCGATCTCATCATCGAGAGCGGCCGTGTCGAAGGGCGCCTGAAGCGCAGCGAGCTGATCCCGAAGGAAAACCTGCGCAGCGGCGACCGCGTGCGGGCCATGATGATCGAGATCGACCCGACGCTGCGTGGCCCGCAGATCGTGCTGTCGCGCTCGGCACCGTCCTTCATGATCGAGCTGTTCCGCCAGGAAGTGCCCGAGATCGAACAAGGTCTGCTGGAGATCAAGAGCTGCGCCCGTGACCCGGGTTCGCGCGCCAAGATCGCGGTCGTCTCCTACGACAAGCGCGTCGATCCCATCGGCACCTGTGTCGGTGTGCGCGGCTCGCGGGTCAACGGCGTGACCAACGAACTCGCCGGCGAGCGGGTGGACATCGTGCTGTGGTCGGAAGATCCGGCGCAGTTCGTCATCGGCGCGCTGGCGCCGGCGAACGTCCAGTCCATCGTGGTGGACGAAGAGAAACACGCCATGGACGTGGTGGTGGACGAGGAGAACCTCGCCATCGCCATCGGCCGCGGCGGCCAGAACGTGCGGCTCGCCTCCGAGCTGACCGGCTGGCGCATCAATATCATGACCGCCGAGGAATCGGTGGCCAAGCAGGCTCAGGAGAGCGACGGCATCCGCAAGCTCTTCGTCGACAGGCTCGACGTGGATGAAGAGGTTGCCGACATCCTGATCGCCGAAGGCTTCACCAGTCTCGAAGAAGTGGCCTATGTGCCGATTCAGGAGATGCTGGAAATTGAATCCTTTGACGAAGAGACGGTGCAGGAATTGCGGACCCGCGCCAAGAACGTGCTGTTGACGATGGAAATCGCCAAGGAAGAGCGCGTCGAGGAAGTCACCCAGGACTTGCGCGATGTGGAGGGGGTGACCCCCGAACTGATCGCCAAGCTGTCCGAAGGCGGTGTCCACACCCGCGATGATCTGGCCGATCTCGCCGTGGATGAGCTGACGGAAATGACGGGCATCGACGAAGCGGCGGCCAAGGCCCTGATCATGAAGGCCCGTGAACACTGGTTCACCGCCTGAACGCTCACTCTGTCCGACCCGACCGCACACGACGCACGTCCCAAGGAAACAAACACATGGCTGTGACCACCGTTGCCCAGTTCGCTGCCGAACTCAAAAGTTCGGTATCGACTGTGCTCGAGCAACTTCAACACGCCGGCGTGAGCAAGGGGTCCGATCTGGATCCCTTGACCGAGGCAGACAAGGAACGCCTGCTGGCCTACCTTCGCACCTCGCACGGCACGGTTGGCGGAGATCGCAAGAAGATCACGCTGACCAAGAAGTCCACCAGCGAGATCAAGCAGGCTGATGCCTCGGGCAAGGCCCGCACGATCCAGGTGGAAGTACGCAAGAAGCGCACCTTCGTCAAGCGTGATGACTTCGTCTCGGGTGCTGCGGCGTCGGATGCGCTGGCCGCTGGTGAGTTGGAAGAAGTCGAGTCTCCCGCAGGTGAAGCTGCCGGCGTCGAGATCGACGCCGAGGCGCAACGTCGCCAGGCCGAGGCTGCTGCCGAGGCCGAGCGCCAGGCGAACGAAGCCCGTGCCCGCCAGGAAGCCGCGGAACGTGCGGCGGCCGAGGCTGCTGCCGAAGCCGCCCGTGTCGCTGCCGCCGAAGCCGCAGCCCGCGAGGCCGCAGAGCGTGAAGCCGCTGCCCGTGCGCAGGCCGCTGTCGTGGTGAGCGACGCCGATCTGGCCGCTCAGGCCCAAGCGGCCAAGGATGCGCAAGCCCGCGAGACCCATGCCCGCACCCGTGCCGAGGCGCAAGCCCGTGCAGCGGCTGAAGTCGCTGCGCTGAACGCAGCGGCCGATGCGCGCCGCCGTGGCAATGGTCCGGCTGGTGCCCGTCGCGGTGCTGCTGCGCCTGCGGTCGCCGCTCCGGTCGCTGCTGTGGCAGAGCCGGCGCCCGTCGCCGTGGAGGCTCCGGCGCTGGTCGTGGCGGAAGCTGCGCCGGTCGCCGCACCGGTGGTGGCGGTCGAAAAGACTGCGCCGCAGGCTGCTGCCCGCGCCCCGGGCGTGCCGATGCCGGTGCCGCCGCGTGGTGTCGCCCCGACGCCGGCACCCGTTGCCGTGACGCCGGTGCGTGGTGTCCAGGCGCCGTCCCTGCCTGGAGCCGGTGCACGGGTCGTCAAGGCCGCGGATGTCGTTGCCGGTGATGCCCAGCGCCAGGTCGAACAGGACCGCCGCCGCAAGGCCGCCGAGGCCGAGGCCGCTGCCATTCGCGACATGATGTCGCGCAAGAGCAAGGTGCTGGTCGCCAAGAAGCCCGAAGAGCCGAAGCCGGCCGCTGTCGCACCCGCTGCGGCCGCCGCTGCCGGCAAGGATGGCATCAAGGGCACCATCCACCGTCCGAAGCCCGGTACCCCCGGCGCGCCGGGCACGACGACCGCTGCCAAGCCGGGCGAAAAGCCGGGTGACAAGAAGGCCGTCAAGTCCGAGAAGCTCTCGTCGAGCTGGGCCGATGACGCTGCCAAGAAGCGCGCTGCCGCCAAGGGCGGGCGCACTGATCCGCCGCGTCCGGGTGGTGGCACCGCTTGGCGTGGTCCCGCAGGTCGTTCGGGTGGTCGCCGTGGCGAACGCCATGACAACAGCAACGAACGTTTTGCACCGCAGGTCGAAGTCCAGATCCACGAAGTCCATGTGCCCGAAACCATCTCGGTGGCCGATCTGGCGCACAAGATGTCGGTCAAGGCTTCCGAGGTCATCAAGCAATTGATGAAGCTGGGTCAGATGGTCACCATCAACCAGCAGCTGGACCAGGAAACGGCCATGATCCTCGTCGAGGAAATGGGCCACAAGGCCTTCGCTGCCAAGCTGGACGATCCGGATGCCTTCCTCGAAGAGGAAAACGCAGCCGAGGCGGGCGAATCCCTGCCGCGTCCCCCGGTGGTCACCGTCATGGGTCACGTCGACCACGGCAAGACCTCGCTGCTCGACTACATCCGCACCACCCGTGTCGCCATGGGCGAAGCCGGTGGCATCACGCAGCACATCGGCGCCTACCACGTCGAGACCGAGCGTGGCGTGATCACCTTCCTCGACACCCCGGGCCACGAAGCCTTCACGGCCATGCGTGCCCGCGGTGCCAAGGCGACGGACATCGTCATCCTGGTGGTGGCGGCGGACGACGGCGTGATGCCGCAGACCAAGGAAGCCATCCACCACGCCAAGGCGGCGGGTGTGCCGATCGTGGTCGCGATCAACAAGATCGACAAGCCCGATTCGAACCTCGAGCGCGTCAAGAGCGAACTGGTCGCCGAGGGCGTGATTCCGGAAGAGTTCGGCGGTGAAGCGCCGTTCTGTCTGGTATCGGCCAAGACCGGCCAGGGCATCGACGCCCTGCTGGAGCAGGTGCTGCTGCAGGCGGAAGTGCTGGAACTGCGCGCACCGGTCGCCGCACTCGCCAAGGGCCTCGTGATCGAAGCCCGTCTGGACAAGGGCCGCGGCCCGGTCGCGACGGTGCTGATCCAGTCCGGCACGCTCAAGCGCGGTGACGCCGTGCTGGCGGGTCAGAGCTATGGCCGCGTGCGTGCCATGCTCGACGAGAACGGCAAGGCGTGCCAGGAAGCTGGTCCGTCGATCCCGGTGGAAATCCAGGGTCTGACCGAAGTGCCGCGTGCAGGTGACGAGTTCATGGTGCTGATCGATGAGCGGCGTGCCCGCGAAATCGCCACCTTCCGCCAGGGCAAGTACCGCGAAGTGAACCTGAACAAGCGTCAGGCCGCCAAGCTCGAAAACCTCTTCGACGGCATGGGCCAGGGCGCAGCGCAGATGCTGCCGCTGATCATCAAGGCCGACGTGCAGGGTTCGCAGGAGGCACTGGCCACCTCGCTGCTCAAGCTGTCGACCGACGAGGTCAAGGTCCAGATCGTGCACGCGGCGGTGGGCGGCATCAGCGAGTCGGACGTCAATCTGGCGATCGCCTCGAAGGCCGTCATCATCGGCTTCAACACCCGGGCAGATGCCGGCGCGCGCAAGCTCGCCGACAACAACGGGGTGGATCTGCGCTACTACAACATCATTTACGACGCGGTCGACGAGATCAAGGCGGCCATGTCGGGAATGCTGGCTCCGGAGCAGCGCGAAGAGGCCATCGGTTCCGCCGAAATCCGCACGGTGTTTGTGGCCACCAAGATCGGTACCATTGCAGGTTCGATGGTCACCTCCGGTCTGGTGCGTCGCAATTGCAAGTTCCGCCTGCTGCGTCAGAACATCGTCATCTACACCGGCGAAGTCGATTCGATCCGCCGCCTGAAGGACGATGTGAAGGAAGTCAAGGAAGGCTTCGAGTGCGGTATCAAGCTCAAGAACTACACCGACATCGCTGAAGGCGACCAGCTGGAGTTCTTCGAGATCAAGGAAGTGGCGCGTACGCTGTAAGGCTTCGCTCCTGCGTTCCGGGCCCCGACGATGTGTCGGGGCCTCGTTGTTTTTCCGTGTGACTTCTTCCATGCGACACAAGCGTTCCATTCCCAACCGCAGCTTCCGGGTGGCCGACCAGATCCAGCGCGATGTGGCCGAGCTGATCCGCGACCTCAAGGATCCGCGCATCGGCATGGTCACGATCAGCGCCGTGGACATCACGCCGGACTATGCGCATGCCCGCATCCGTTTCTCGGTGCTGACCGGCGAAGTCAGCGAGACCGAAGTGGCGCTCAACGAGGCGGCTGGTTTCCTGCGCAACGGCCTGTTCAAGCGGCTGCAGATCCACACCGTGCCGACGCTGCACTTCCATTTCGACCGCACCACCGAACGTGCGGCGGAACTGAGCGCGCTGATCACCCTGGCCAATTCGCAGCGCGTTCCCGACGACGCTCCGGTGGACGCTGCGGTGGATGGCGAACCGAAAGACGACGCCAGCCAATGAGTGCCGACGTGACCCCGGTGGCTGCTGAAGTGGCGGCCCCGATGCCTCCACGCGTGCGCATCCAGCGCCGCGCGGTGCATGGCGTGCTGCTGCTCGACAAGCCCATCGGCCTGTCGAGCAACGACGCCCTGCAGAAGGTCAAGCGCCTGTTCCGCGCCGAGAAGGCGGGGCACACCGGCACGCTCGACCCGCTGGCAACCGGCCTGCTGCCGATCTGCTTCGGTGCGGCCACCAAGTTCTCGCAGGTGAGCCTGGAGGCCGACAAGGGCTACCGGGCAACGCTACACCTCGGTCAGCGTACCGTCGGCGGCGACCGCGAAGGCGAGGTGATCGAGGAGCGCCCGGTGCAGGTGGACCGCGCGTTGATCGACCTGGCCTGCGCGCGTTTCACGGGTCTGATCTCGCAACTGCCGCCGATGCAGTCGGCGCTCAAGCACAACGGCAAGGCGCTCTACGAGTACGCCCGTGCCGGGATCACCATCGAGCGCCAGCCGCGGCAAGTCACGATTCACCGCATTGACTTCATCGCGTGGCAGGCTGACCGGCCGGAAACGCTGGTGATCGATGTGCTGTGCACCAAGGGCACCTACATCCGCACGCTGGCCGAGGACATCGGTGAAGCGCTCGGCTGTGGCGCCCACCTAGCCGGACTGCGGCGCATCGCCAGCGGTCCGGTCGATCTGCGCGGCTCGGTCACGCTCGACGCCCTCACGGCGATGAGCGAGGCCGAGCGCGATGCACGGGTGCTGCCCGTCGATGTGCTGCTGTCGGACTGGCCGGCGGTGCATCTGAGCCCTGAAGACGCCGGTCGTTTCCTCTCGGGCATGCGCCGCCGCACGGGTCAAGCCGATGCCGAGCGCGTGCGTGTCTACGGTCCCGACGGTCGCGCCCTGCTGGGCAGCGCCCACATCACGGCTGGCGAGTTGATCGCCGATCGGCTCCTGAGCCCTCTTGAAGTCCAGGCCCTGCAGCCGTCCTGAATCCTCAAACCTGAACGATCCGAACGGCCAGCCCCCTGGCGTACAACCCCATGACCAAGCAAATCCGCAACATCGCCATCATCGCCCACGTCGACCATGGCAAGACCACCCTGGTGGACCAACTCCTGCGCCAGAGCGGCACCTTCGCCGACCATGAAAAGGTCGTCGACTGCGTGATGGACAACAACGCGATCGAAAAAGAACGCGGCATCACCATCCTGGCCAAGAACTGCGCCGTGAGCTGGGAAGGCACGCACATCAACATCGTCGACACCCCGGGCCACGCCGACTTCGGCGGTGAGGTCGAGCGCGCGCTGTCGATGGTCGACGGCGTGGTGCTGCTGATCGACGCCCAGGAAGGCCCGATGCCGCAGACGCGCTTCGTGACCAAGAAGGCGCTTGCGCTGGGTCTGAAGCCGATCGTCGTGGTGAACAAGGTCGACAAGCCGGGCGCGAAGCCGGACGCCGTCATCAACGCCGCGTTCGACCTGTTCGACAAGCTCGGCGCCACCGACGAGCAGCTCGACTTCCCCGTCGTCTATGCCTCGGGCATCAACGGCTGGGCCTCGCTGGAAGAAGGCGCACCGGGCGAGCAGTGGGGCCCCGACATGTCGGCCCTGTTCAACACGGTGCTCAAGCACGTGCCGGCCAACGAGGGTGACCCGACGGCGCCGCTGCAGCTGCAGATCTCCTCGCTCGACTACTCCACGTTCGTGGGCCGCATCGGCGTGGGCCGCGTGAGCCAGGGCACCATCAAGCCGTCCATGGACGTGCTGGTGATGGAAGGCCCGGACGGCAACACCATCAAGGGCCGCATCAACCAGGTGCTGACCTTCCACGGTCTCGACCGTGTGCAGACCACTGAAGCCGGCCCCGGCGACATCGTGCTGATCAACGGCATCGAAGGCATCGGCATCGGGGTGACCATCACCGACCCGATCAACCCCGCACCGCTGCCGATGCTCAAGATCGACGAGCCGACGCTGACGATGAACTTCTGCGTCAACACCAGCCCGCTGGCTGGCCGCGAAGGCAAGTACGTCACCAGCCGCCAGATCTGGGACCGCCTGCAGAAGGAACTCCAGTCCAACGTCGCGCTGCGCGTCAAGGAAACCGACGAAGACGGCATCTTCGAAGTGATGGGCCGGGGCGAACTGCACCTGACCATCCTGCTGGAAAACATGCGCCGCGAAGGCTACGAGCTGGCCGTGTCGAAGCCGCGCGTGGTGTTCCAGGAAATCAACGGCGAGAAGTGCGAGCCGATCGAGCTGGTCACCGCCGACGTCGAAGAGCAGCACCAGGGCGGCGTGATGCAGGCCATGGGCGAGCGCAAGGGCGAGCTGGTCAACATGGTGCCGGACGGCCGTGGCCGCGTGCGCCTGGAATACCGCATTCCGGCGCGAGGTCTGATCGGGTTCTCGAACGAGTTCCTGAACCTGACCCGTGGTTCGGGCCTGATCGCCAACATCTTCGAAGGCTACGAGCCGCACAAGGGCGACATCGCCAGCCGCAAGAACGGCGTGCTGATCTCGATGGACGCCGGTGAAATCTTCACCTACGCGCTGGGCAAGCTCGACGACCGTGGCCGCATGTTCGTGAAGCCGAACGATCCCGTCTACGAAGGCATGATCGTCGGCATCCACAGCCGCGACAACGATCTGGTCGTGAACGCCACGCGCACCAAGCAGCTCACGAACTTCCGTGTCTCCGGCAAGGAAGACGCCACGAAGATCACGCCCCCGATCGAGCTGTCGCTGGAATACGGCGTCGAGTTCATCGAGGACGACGAGCTGGTCGAGATCACCCCGAAGTCGATCCGCCTGCGCAAGCGCTTCCTGGCCGAGCACGAGCGCAAGCGCGCTGCCCGTTCCTGATCGACGACTGACCGACTGATCGCTTAGTCGTTAGTCGTTGTGCAGACCGAGCCCCGGAATTCCGCCGGGGCTTTTTTCATGGACGAAGGAAATCCCATGTCGCACCTGCGTGCGGTGTCGCTGATGGTGCTGGTCACGCTGCTGTGGAGCACGGCCGGCGTGGTCAGCCGCCATCTGGAGGCGGCCCAGAGTTTCGAGGTCACGTTCTGGCGCAGCGGCTTCAATGCCGTGGGGCTGGCGGTGGCGCTGTCGGCGCTGCGCGGCCCCGCGCTGTGGCGCGGACTGCTGCGGTCGCCGCGGGCGGTCTGGGTGTCGGGTGCCTGCTGGGCGGTGATGTTCACGGCCTTCATGGTGGCGCTGACGATGACGCGGGTGGCCAATGTGCTGGTGACCATGGCGATCGGACCGCTGGTGACGGCGCTGTTCGCGCGGCTGTTCCTGCACCACCGGCTGCCGGCGCGCACCTGGGTGGCGATCGCGGTGGCCGGGGCGGGCATTGCGTGGATGTTCGGCCACGAGGTGCAGGCCGCCGATGCGCGCAGCCTGCTGGGCATGGCGGTGGCGCTGGCCGTGCCGCTGGCGGCGGCCATCAACTTCACTGTGCTGCAGCACATCTCGCACGGCGAGGTGGCGGGCGAGTCGCAGGACATGCTGCCGGCGGTGCTGATCGGCGCCTTGCTCTCGGCGCTGTGCACGCTGCCGCTGGCCTGGCCGCTGCAGGCCTCCGCGCACGATCTCGTGCTGCTGGCCGGGCTGGGCGTGTTCCAGCTCGCGCTGCCGTGCCTGCTGGTGGTCGGGTTGACGCGCATCCTGCCGGCACCGGAAATCGCGCTGCTCGGGCTGCTGGAAGTCGTGTTCGGTGTGCTCTGGGCGTGGATCGGCGCGGGCGAGGCGCCGGGTCCGACCGCGCTGACCGGAGGCGCGCTCGTGCTGGGTGCCCTGATCGCCAATGAGCTGATCGCACTGCGGAGCCGGCCGGCTAGGATGGCTGCATGATCCACTCCAACGGAGCATTGCCCCATGCCTGCCCGATCGACTGCCTTGCCCCTGCCTGAACTGTGTGCTGCCGGCCACGTGCTGGCCGAAGTGCGTGGAGCCACTGGCTTCCTGACGCTGAACCGCCCCGGCGCGCTCAACGCCCTGTCGCTGCCCATGGTCCGCGACCTGACCACCGTGCTGCTGCACTGGGCGAGCGATCCGGCGGTGCAGGCCGTGGTGCTGCAAGGGCAGGGCCGCGAGGGCAAGCCGCCCGCCCTGTGTGCTGGCGGTGACATCCGCTTCTTCCACCAGGCGGCCCTGGCCGGAGATCCTCGTCTGGAGGATTTCTTCACCGAGGAGTACGCGCTCAACCACCTCGTCCACCGCTATCCGAAGCCCTACATCGCGGTGATGGACGGCATCACGATGGGCGGTGGCATGGGCATCAGCCAGGGCGCGAGCCTGCGCATCGTCACCGAACACAGCAAGCTGGCGATGCCGGAAACCCACATCGGCCTGTTCCCGGATGTGGGCGGGGGCTGGTTCCTGTCCCGCTGCCCGGGGCATGTCGGCGAATACCTGGCGATGACGGGCGAGACGCTGGGCGCCGCCGAGGCGATCGAGGTCGGGCTGGCCGATGTCCATGTGCGTGCCGCGGATCTGCCCGTGCTGCTGGCCCGCCTCGCCGCGGCGGAACTGGCGTCCGGCGAGGCCGTGCGTGCCTGTGTCGATGCGGTGGCCTCGCCGCCCGGGGCGTCGTCGATGGCGGCCCGGCGAGATGCCATCGACCTGCATTTCAGCCAGCCGACGCTGGCCGGTATCGCCGACTCGCTGGCGGCAGAGGCCAGCGAGTTCGCGCGCCACACGCTCGCCGCGCTGCACAAGCGCTCGCCGCTGATGCTGGCGGTGACGCTGTCGCAGACCCGCCGCGCCCGCACGATGACGCTGGCCGAGGACCTGCGCATGGAGCGCGATCTCGTGCGCCACTGTTTCCACCTGCGGCCGGGCACTGCCAGCGAGACGGTCGAGGGCATCCGCGCGCTGGTCATCGACAAGGACCACCAGCCGCGCTGGAACCCGGCGCACGGCGCGGACGTGACGGAGGCGATGGTGGCCGCGTTCTTCGTCAGTCCGTGGCCGGCGCACGTCCATCCGCTGCGGGCGCTGGCCTGAGCAGCGGCGTGGGCGGGTCGAGCACGATTTCGCCTGCGCCGAGCAGGTCCATGCCTCGGCTCCAGTGGCGGGTCATGCGCTCGACGAGGTCGTGCTCGTTGAAGGGCTGGCCCTTGGCCACGGCCCGTGCCCCCTTGAGCAGCAGCGCCCGGGCCAGCACGCTCAGTTGCCGGAAGGCATCGGCCGCCTGCACCAGATGGGCCGATCCGCTGGCATGTCCGGCGATCCACACCAGATAGAGCGCGGCCAGCTCGAAAGCCGCGCCGAGCTGGTGCGGACCTGCATCGGCCCAGTGCTGGTAGTGCGTCGGGCCGCCGGCCAGCAGCGGCGTGATCTCCTGGGCCAGGCGCCGTTTCCAGCGGCGCAGCGGATGGCGGGTCGGCACGCGCTCCAGGTACTTCTCCAGCAACTGGTGCGAGAGGTGGCGCAGCGTGTCGGGCGGGCGGCGCGCCAGATTGTGCAGATTGATGACCTCGGCGCGGCCCAGCAGGGTCTGCATGGCCGGACCGGCATCAGGGTGCAGGAGCCGCCGGTATTCCGCGCCTTGCAGCACCCGGTAGTCGGTCCGGTGGAAGCAGCCCAGGCGTTCCTGCGCGGTGTCGATCTCGTTGACGACGATGGTTTCCGTGGCATGGCGGGGATGCAGCAGTCCGCCACCCCCATCCGGCAGATGGCGCGCGGGAACGTCGACGATCACCAGCCGGCCCGCGCTGAGCTGCTCGTGCAGGTGATCGATCAGCGGGCGCCAGAGCGTGAGGGTCTGCACCTCGATGCCGTAGAGCAGGTAGAGGTCGTCGTGCGAGGGGCGGAACTGCGTCCACTGGTCGTCGAGAAAATCCACCGCCAGGGTATGGGGCAGGCAGGCCAAAGGATCCAGACGCAGCGCAGACAGCATCCCCAGCCAGAGATCCGTGAACCGATTGGTTTCTGGCCAGATCCGGTCTTGTGCTGGCCAGATGGGTGGAATGCCCAGGCGGTCCAGGCCGGTGATCAGGCAAAGCGGTCGGGCGGATGGCATGCATCAATGTAACACTACGTAAAAGAATGTCGCAATCGTTAACGGCGTCACGCGTCGTGGGGCAAACACCGGGTCGGCGGACTCCCGGGATAATGGGCGGGTGAATACTTCCGCCGCCCCCACTTCCCCCTGGCGCCTGTCCGTGGCCCCGATGCTCGATTGGACCGACCGGCATTGCCGTTACTTCCACCGCCTGCTCACCCGCGAGACCCGCCTCTATACCGAGATGGTCACGACGGGCGCCTTGCTGCACGGCGATGCGGCGCGGCACCTCGATTTCGACCCCGCCGAACATCCCGTCGCGCTGCAACTCGGCGGCAGCGATCCGGCCGATCTGGCCGCGTGCGCCCGGCTGGCGCTGCAGTGGGGCTATGACGAGGTCAATCTGAACTGCGGCTGCCCGAGCGAGCGGGTGCAGAAGGGGGCGTTCGGCGCCTGCCTGATGGCCGAGCCGCAACTGGTGGCCGATGGCGTGAAAGCCATGCGCGACGCGGTGGACCTGCCGGTGACCGTCAAGCACCGCATCGGCATCGACCAGGTCGAGCGCTACGACTTCGTGCGGGACTTTGTCGGCACCGTGGCCGAGGCCGGGTGTGGCGTCTTCATCGTCCATGCGCGCAACGCCTGGCTGAAGGGGCTGAGTCCGAAGGAGAACCGCGATATTCCGCCGCTGCGGCCGGAACTCGTCTACCGGCTCAAGCAGGACTTCCCGCACCTGACCATCGTGCTCAACGGCGGCGTGCGCAGCGATGACGAAATCGAGGCCCATCTGGCCCATGTCGATGGCGTGATGGTGGGCCGGCAGGCTTACCACGATCCCTGGATGATGTCGGGCTGGGACGCACGGTTTTTCGGCCAACCCGGCCCCGCAGGCAGCCGTGAATCCGTGGAAACCCAGTGGTTCGAATATCTGGACCGGATTCACCAGAGTGGCCGGCCATGGCCGACCGTCATGCGCCATGCACTGGGGCTCTGGAATGGCGAGCGGGGTGCGCGGCTGTGGCGCCAGTACTGGTCGGACCACCGCCACAAGTCCAGTCTCCCGTCGGAACTGGCCCGGCAATTCAACGCGCGGTCACGCCCGAATCCTGTGGAACTTCTGGCCATTCCTGTGGAATAAACCGCAGTCGGGTGTTTGCATGGCAGCACTGGGTTCATTCATTCCATTGGTTAATATTTTTTCATGAAATTGGTGGACTTTCATCGGGAAAAAGGCGGCATACTTCACCCTGAGCATGTGCTCTTCCTTCACCCAAAACCAATTTCAGCCATGACGACACTTCAGGAACTGATCGCACAGAAAGACGCATTGCTGCGCCAGCAGCAGGAAATCGCGAAATCGATCGCTGAATTCCAGTCGGCTCAGCGTGCCGGTGTGATCAACGAGATCAAGACCCTGATGGCGCAGCACGGCATCACTGCAGCCGACCTCACCGTGACCGGACGCAAGGCTGCCAATCCCGACAAGGAACCTTCCAAGGTTGCGGCCAAGTACCGTGATCCGATGACGGGTTCCACCTGGACCGGCCGTGGCCTGAAGCCGCGCTGGCTGGTGGCTGCACTGGAAAGCGGCCGCACGCAGGACGAATTCCTGATCGAAGCCCAGGCCCAGTGAGGCACTGCCGTCGCGCATGAAATTCCTGCACGCGGCGGATCTGCACATCGACAGCCCCTTGCGGGGGCTGAATGCCCAGGATGGGGCGCCGGTGGACCGCCTTCGAGGGGCTACCCGGCAGGCGTTTGTTGCGCTGATCGATCTGGCGGTGCGCCGGCAGGTGAATCTCGTGATTCTGGCCGGCGATCTCTATGACGGCGACTGGGTCGATTTCCGGACCGGCCTGTTTGTCCACGAACAACTGGCCCGACTGGCTGTTCACGGTATTTCCGTTTTTGTGGTGCGCGGCAACCATGATGCGGAAAGTGTCATTTCACGCCAATTGCCCCGACAGGACCATGTCCATGTCTTCAGTTCGCGCGCGGCGCAAACACGCGTATTGACCGAGCTGGGGGTGGCCGTGCATGGCCGCAGCTTCCCGAACCGGGCCGTCGCGGAAGACCTGGTGCCGGGTTATCCCGCTGCCGTGCGCGGATGCTTCAATATCGGCGTGTTGCACACCAGCCTCAGCGGCAGTCCCGACCACGGTACCTACGCGCCCACCCGGGTCGATCTCCTGGCCGCGACCGGATACGACTATCTGGCCCTCGGACATATCCATGCCCGACAGGTGGTGCGGGAATCGCAGCCCCGGATCGTGTTTCCCGGCAATCTGCAGGGGCGGCACGCACTGGAAACCGGGCCAAAAGGTTGCGAAATTGTTACCGTGCAGGACGGTCAAATCACGCAGACCGAGTTCGTGCCACTGGATGTCGTGCGCTGGCACGCATTGCCGCTTTCTTGCCAGCATTTGCACGATATCGACGCCCTGAGCGCGCAATTCCTCGCGGAACTGGCGACGCTGCTCGCTGGTGACCGCAACCGGCTGCACGTCGTGCGGGTCCGGCTGCTGGGCGAGTCGGTGCTCCACCCGATGGAGGCCGCCCAGCCCGGGATGCTGGAGGCCGCGTTGCAGGCGGGCTTGCGCCACTGGGACGGCCCGGACGTGTGGATCGAGCGGGTCCTGTCCGAGCTGGGTTCTCCGCTGGACCGGGCCGCCGCGTCCGAGCGCCCGGATGCGGTCGGGGAGGTGGTTCGCCTCGTCGATCAGCTCGCGGGCGACGACACCGCGCTCCGTCTATGGGCGCTGACGGCACTGGACTCTCTGCCGGCACTGCCCGCCGATCTGGGTGACGCCCGGCCCGACCGGCTGACGGCAGACCAGTGGCGCGCCTTGCTCGCCGATGCCGAGGCGATGGTGCTGGCACAACTCGGTGCCGGCCTGCCGGACAGCCTGACCGCCGACGGTGCCCGGTGAAGCTGCTGCGCCTGCATCTGCAAGCCTTCGGTCCGTTCACCGACCGCTGGCTCGATCTGGGCGATGGCGCGGTCGGCCTGCACCTGGTCTGCGGCCCCAACGAGGCCGGCAAATCCTCGACGCTGCGGGCGCTGACCGCGCTGCGCTACGGCATCGAGATGCGCAGCACCGACGACTTTGTTCACGACCACCCGGCGATGCGCCTGGGCGCCGTGCTGCTCGACCGTGATGGCCGCGAACTCAGCGTCGTGCGCCGCAAGGGCCGCGGCCAGACGCTCAGCGTGCGCGGCGCGGACGATGCGCTTGTGCCGGCGTCCGCCGATCTGGAGCACCAGCTCACCGGCGGTCTGACCCGGGCCGACTACGAATCGCTGTACGGCCTGGACCACGAGCGGCTGCGCCAGGGCGGCCGTGCGCTGCTCGCGGGGGAGGGCGACCTCGGCGCGGCGCTGTTCGAGGCCAGTGCCGGCGTGCGCAGCCTGCAAGCTGTGGTGACGCGGCTGGAACAGGAGGCGCGCCGCCACTTCGTGCCGGGTGCGCGGGGCAGCCGGGGGCGCATCAATGAAGCGCTGCGCCAGCACGCTGAACAGCTTTCCCTCCTGAAGGACGCGACCCTGCGTCCGACCGCCTGGGTCGATTTGCAGCGCACCTGCGACGAGACCGGACAGGCGCTGCAGACCCTGCTCGACACCCACGCCGGTCTGGACCGCCAGGCCCGGCAGTGGCGAGAACGGCTCGCGGTCGCGCCACTGCTGGTGCGGCTGGACCAGTCCCTGCAGCGCTGTGCCGAACTGGCCGATGCACCCCGGCTCGGCGAGGACGCAACCGCGAGCCGATCGGCGCTGCAGGCCAGCACCGCCGAACAGCAGCAGGCGCTGTCAGTGGTCAGCGACACCGTGGCGCGCCACCAGCGCGAGCTGGAGGTGTTGCCGTCGTCCGCGTCTGCCGTTCTGCTCGCGGCGGCGGCCATCGAGCGACTGGTGGCCCAGGGGGAGACGCTGGACCAGTGCCAGCGCGACACCGCTGAAACCGCCGCCGAGCAGGTGCGGCTCGAACAGCGCCTGGTGCAACAGCTCGCCGCCATCGACGACCGGCCTTCGCCCGAGACCCTGTTGCGCATGGCGCCGACCGCCGTGGTGCGCGCCCAGGCGGACGCCGCGCTCTCCGCGCGGGCCGAAGCCGAACGGGCCTTGCAGCAGCACCGCCAAGCCATGCAGCCGCGCACGGGCGAGGCGGGAGCGGCTGTACTGGGCGACCGTCCTGCTGCGCTGGTGCGGTCGGCATCAGACCCGGCTCGCGTGGCGCTGCGGAGCGCCTGCGATGCGGTCGTGCGCGCCGAGTCGGTGCTGGCCCGTCTGGTCGCCTTACCCGCCGAGCAGACCGTGGCCCGCCAGCGTCTGGCGGCGGCCCTGTCCGAGCTGGGCCACGGGCAGATCTGGAGCGTCGCACGGGCGCGCGAGGTGTGCCCGGTGCTGGAAGTGGACATCGACCAAGCCGTCCGCGCTGAGGACGAGGGCCGCACCCGCCAGCGGGAACTCGCGCTGCGGCTGGCGCAGATCGAGGAGGCCCTGCGTGGCCGGGAGGCCGAGCGCACGCAGCTGCTGTCGCAAGGTGTAGTGCCCACGGCGGACGATGTGCGCGCTGCCCGGATCGCGCGCGATGCGACCTGGGCTGGCTTGCGCGCGGATCTCGCCAGCGTCCCGTCCGGCGTGGCGGGAGAGGCGCTGCGCGGCTTCGAGCAGGCGGTGCGGCAGGCGGACGCACTCGCCGATGCACTCGCCCGCGATGCCAGCCGCGCCGCGCAACTCCAGGCCCTGCAGCGCCAGATCGCCGATCTGGCGCGTGATCGGCAGCTGCGCCAGACGGAACTCGGGCAGTTGCAGGCGGAGCAGGCGGCGCGCGCCACGGGTTGGCAGGCGCGGCTGCAGGAGGCCGGGCTGCCGGTGCTGGAGCCGAAGTCCCTGCGCGAATGGCAGGCCCGGCTGCGTGTCGTGCGTGCCGAGGCGGACCGCGTCGAGCTGCTGGCGCTGGAGTGCCAGCACGCCCAGGCCGTGGCCGATCAGGTGCGCCAGGGACTGGGTGCTGCCCTGCAGGCGGCTGCGCAAGCGTCCGACGGCGCAGCCGCCGACGACCACACGCCGATCGCCACCTTGCTGGCACTGGCCCGCCAGCGCGAAGACCATTTCGCGCGCGAGGAACAGGCGGCGCGGACCTCGGCGGCCGAACACGCTCTGCGCCAGGAACAACAGCAGCGCGAGCAGCGCGAAGCGCAGCGCCTGCTGGCACAGGCCGACGCTGCAGAAGTCGCGCTCCGGCCGGTCTACGAGGCCTTGCGCCTGCCCGGCCCGGCCGATGCGGTGGCGGCGCGTGCCCGCTTGCTGGAATGGGACGAGATCCGTGTCACCGCGGATCAACTGGCGCAGGCCCGGCTGGCCCACGAGCGGGCGCAGCGCGTGCTGGCCGATCTGGCGCGCAAGGCGACCGAGCTAGGGGCGGTCCTGCAGGAGCCTGCGCCGCCTGCGGATCTGCGCCACTGGATGGACGACCTGGGCCGGCGCCTGGAAGCGGCCCGGCGCATCGAGGGCCGTCGCCAGGTGCTCGCGCAGGCCCTGGACGAGGCCACTGGTCGGCGTCGGAGCCACCTCGCCGCGCTGCAGCAGCTGGAGCAGGCCCGGGAAGCGCTGTGCGCAGCGGCCGGCGTGCGCACCGAAGCCGAACTGCCCGCGGCCGAAGAACGAGCCCGGCAGCGGCGCGAAGCCGAACAACTGCGCGACCACGTCCGCGATCTGCTGGCGCAAGGCGGCTGGCGCGACGAGGCGGCCCTGCGCACGCTGGTTGGCGATCTGGATCTGGCACAAGCCCAGACCGACGCCGCGCAGTGCGAACAGGCGCTGGCCGATCTGGCCCCTCGGCTAGATACCGCCCGGCAGCGCGACGAAGCCGCCCGCCGCCAGCGCGACGCCATCGACTCCGGCGATCTGGCCGCGCAGGCCCGGGAGCGCATGGAAGAGGCGGGGGCGACCGTCCGCTCGGGGCTGGTGCCGTGGATGCGGGCCCGGCTCGCGCAGACCCTGCTGGCGCAGGCGCTGGGGCAGTTCCGCGAGCGGGCGCAGGGGCCGATCCTGCGCGCCGCCTCCACCTGCTTCGCGACGATGACGGGCGGGGAGTACGACCGCCTGCAAAGCGAACCGGGCGACGACGAACACCGGCCCGTGCTGCAGATCCACCGCCGCGATGGCCGTGCGCTGCGGGTCGAAGGCCTCAGCGAGGGCACGCGCGACCAGCTCTATCTGGCGCTGCGGCTGGCCGCGCTGCAGATGCACCGCGACCGCGGTACCCACCTGCCGCTGGTGCTCGACGACGTGCTGATGACCTCCGACGACGACCGGGCAGTGCGCGTGCTGCGGATGCTGGCCGATTTCGCGCAGGGATCCCAGGTGCTGGTCTTCACCCACCACCAGCACCTGCTCGATCTGGCGCGGCTCAGCCTGCCGGCATCGGTGCTGCGGTGCTCGACGCTGTGAAGCGCCGCGGCACCGTGAGCGTGGTCGCGGGCCGGAAGCTGTCCTGCTCGCCCTTGACCGAATAGCCGAGCGGATTCGCCACCACCCGACAGCCGCGGACAACGTGGTCGACGGGGCAGTGCAGATGGCCGTGGATCCACAGGTCGGCGCGTGCGACCAGATCGTCCAGCGCATTGCAGAAGCCCGCCGTGCCGGGCGCCAGGCCGTAGCGTGGATCGGCGCTCGCCAGCGTTGGCGCGAAGTGGGTCACCACCACGGTCGGGCCGTCGAACGGCTCGACCAGCGCAGCGCGCAGCCACTCCTGGCACTCCAGCCCCAGTTCGCGCATCGACTCGGCCAGCATCGGCTCGCCGCCGCGCAGGCAGGTGTTCTTGCGCAGGTAGAAGTTCGCGGCGCGGTAGGCCTTCTCGCGCGGGCCGATCGAGTCGAAGTCGCTCCACAGCGTCGTGCCGAGGAAGCGCACGCCGTCGAGCACCACCCGGCGCCGGTCCAGCCAGGTGATGCCCAGCCGCGCGCACAGCGCCTGCATCCGCTCGCCGGCCTCGCTCAGCTCGTAGCCGTCGTACTCGTGGTTGCCGGGCACGAACAGCACGTGCCGCCAGTGCCCCGCACCATGGGTGGGCGAAAACCGCGTCAACCCGAAATCGTCCTCGGTCAGCAGCGAGCCGGTCTGGTAGGAGCCGATGTCGCCCGCCAGCACCAGCACGTCGGCACCAGGGGCGGGCGTTGGCTCCCAGTGCGGGATGCGTTCGAGGTGGAGGTCGGAGAAGATCTGCAGGCGCATCGGGCGAGTCTAGCTTTGGTGGATGATGGCCGCATGCCTGCTGCCTATTTCCTCCATTGGCCCGACTCCGAACTCGCCAGCCTCACTGAAGTCACGCCCGCGACGCTGTGCCTGCGCCTGTCCGCTGCGGCCTGCCGCCGCACGGACGATGGTCAGGAGGGCTATCTGCACCCGCTCGAACTCCTGTTCGAGGGGGCGACGTGGCGCGGGGATGGCCCTGCGCTCGGTGGCGTCGCGCACGCCAGCCTGCTGCTCGACGGCCAGCCGCTCGGTCCTGCCGCGCACGTGCTGCCGCTGCCGCTCGACCGCCGTGGCGTGGTGGTCTGCACGCTGCGCCTGATCTCCGGCACGGTGCTGCAGATCGACGCGGTGCGGGTGGTGGTGCAGATCGCAGACGCTGCCCGTTTCCAGGCGTCGCATGCCTGCTGAGCGCGGTTCCGGTCAGGTTGACAACGATCAACCCTGCGCATGGAGTGGCCCCCGCTGACGCCGGGCGGCGCGCAGAATGTGTGCACTGCAGCACAAACCGTGACCGCGCCGATGACCAACCCTCTTGCCTCGCCCTGGCTACGCCGCAGCCTGATCGCCTTGGTCGTCCTCGGGCTGTTGGCCGGGGGCGTCGTGTGGCTGCGGCGACCCAAGCCGGTCGCGGTGCTCACGGTGGAGGTGGGGCGTGGTCAGGTCGAATCGTCGATTGCCAACACCCGCGCCGGCACGGTCGAGGCCTGCCAGCGCACCCGGCTGTCGACGATCATGGGCGGCCGCATCGAGTTGCTCAACGTCAAGGAGGGCGACCGCGTCCACAAGGGCCAGTTGCTGATGAAGCTCTGGAACGACGACCAGCAGGCACAGCAGACGCTGGCCACCGCGCAGATGGACACCGCCCGCAAGCGCGTCGTCGAGGCCTGCACCGCCGCCGACACCGCCGTGCGCGAAGCGAAACGCCAGACCGAGCTGCGCGCGCAGGGCTTTGTTTCCGTCTCCCGCGAAGACGCCGCCCGCAGCGAGGCCGACGCCCGCAGCGCCGCCTGCCAGACCGCGCGCTCGGACGTGGTCTCCGCGCAGGCCCGCATCGGCGCCACCCTGGTCGAGCAGGGCCGCACGCGCCTGGTCGCCCCGTTCGACGGCCGCATCGCCAAGATCGTCGGCGAGGTGGGCGAATACTCGACGCCGTCGCCGCCGGGCGTGCCCACACCGCCGGCCATCGACCTGATCGACGACTCCTGCCTCTACATCAAGGCGCCGATGGACGAGGTGGATGCGCCCCGCGTCCTGCCCGGCCAGCCGGTGCGCATCACCATCGACGCGCTGCCGGGCAAGACCTTCGCCGGGCGCGTCAAGCGGGTCGCGCCGATTGTCTCGGCGGTCGAGAAGCAGGCGCGCACGGTGGACATTGACGTCACCTTCGACCAGCCGGACAAGACGGGGCCGCTGCTGGTCGGCTACAGCGCCGACGTGGAGGTCGTGCTCGCGACCCGCAAGCACGTGCTGCGCGTGCCCGCGGCGGCGCTGGGCGAGGGCGGGCGGGTGCTGGTGGTCGAGGGCGACGCGCTGGTCGAGCACAAGGTGCGTGCCGGGGTGTCGAACTGGGAGTTCACCGAGGTGCTCGACGGGCTGAAGGGCGGCGAACGGATCGTCACCTCGCTGGAGCGCGAAGGCGTCAAGGCTGGCGCCCGCGTCACCGTCGACACCCCGACCAGCCTCGTCGCCAAGCCGTGACCGGGGCAGCGACCGTGACCGTGGCGCCGCCGCTGATCGAGCTGCAGGGCATCGAGCGTGTCTTCCACCTTGGGGACAGCGAGGTGCACGCGCTGCGCGGGCTGGACCTCCGCATCGGCGCGGGCGAGTACGTCGCGGTGATGGGGCCGAGCGGCTCGGGCAAGTCCACGCTGCTGAACATCCTCGGCCTGCTCGACCAGCCGAACGCTGGCCACCTGCTGCTCGAAGGTCGCGATGTGACGACGCTCTCGCCGGACGAGCAGGCGGCGGTGCGCAGCCGGCGCATCGGTTTCGTGTTCCAGAGCTTCCACCTCGTGCCCCGGCTGACGGCGGCCGAGAACATCGCGCTGCCGATGGTGCTGGCCGGGATGGCACCACGCGAGCGGGCGCAGCGGGTTGAAAAGGCGCTGCAGGAATACGGCCTGACCAACCGCGCCAACCACAAGCCCAACGAACTCTCCGGCGGCCAGCGCCAGCGTGTGGCCATTGCCCGCGCGACGATCATGCAGCCCGCGCTGCTGCTGGCCGACGAGCCGACCGGCAACCTCGACCGCGCCACCGGCGACGAGGTGGTGCGCCTGCTCGAAGCGCTCAACGCCAGCGGCGTGACGCTCATCGTCGTGACCCACGACCCCGCGCTCGGCGCCCGGGCGCACCGGCGGCTGATGATGGAAGACGGCGGTCTGAAGCTCGACACCGCGGCTGCCGCGCCCTGACATGCGCCGCCTCGACATCCTCAGCTTTGCGCGCGACGCCGCCACCGGCAGCCCGGTGCGCACGCTGCTGATGACGCTGGCGATGTCGATCGGCGTGGCGGCGGTGGTGCTGCTGACGGCGTTGGGCGATGGCGCGCGGCGCTATGTGGTGGACCAGTTCTCGTCGATCGGCACCAACCTGGTCATCGTGCTGCCGGGCCGCTCGCAGACGGGCGGTTTCAGCCCCGCCAACGCGGTCAGCACCACGCCGCGTGACCTGACGATCGACGACGCCCATGCGCTGCTGCGGCTGGCCTCGGTGCAGCGCGTCGCGCCGCTGGCGGTCGGGCTGTCCGAGGTGGCGCTGGCCGGGCGGCTGCGCGAGTCGATGGTGCTGGGCACGACGGCGGACTACCTCGCGGTGCGGCGCATGGCGATGGGGCAGGGGCGTTTCCTGCCGGACGAGGACTGGGGCCGCGGCTCGCCGGTGGTCGTGCTGGGGGCGAAACTGCGCACGGAACTGTTCGGCGCCGACAACCCGCTCGGCCAGACCGTGCGCATCGGCGGGCGGCGGCTGCGCGTGATCGGCGTGCTGGCGTCGTCGGGGCAGAGCCTGGGCATGAACTCGGACGAGTCGGCGATCGTGCCGGTCGCGCTGGCGCAGGCGATGTTCGACTCGAACACGCTGTTCCGCATCCTGATCGAGGCGCGCGACCGCGACGCCATCCCCGCCGCCAAGCGGCAGGCGACCGCGCTGATCAAGACCCGCCACGACGGCGAGGAGGACGTCACCGTCATCACGCAGGACGCCGTGCTCGCCACCTTTGACCGCGTGCTGGGCGCGCTGACCGCGGGCGTGGCGGGCGTGGCGGCGATCAGCCTGGCGGTGGCGGGGGTGCTGGTGATGAACGTGATGCTGGTGTCGGTGGCACAGCGCACGTCCGAGATCGGTCTGCTCAAGGCGCTCGGCACCCCCGCGGCGACGATCCGCGCGCTGTTCCTGACCGAGGCGGCGATGCTGTCGGTGGCGGGCGCCGTGGTCGGCTACCTCGTCGGGCAGGCGGGCGCGTGGGCCGTGCGCACGGCGTATCCGACCTTTCCGGCATGGCCGCCGACGTGGGCGGTGGTCGCGGCGCTGGGTACGGCGCTGTCCACCGGCATCCTGTTCGGCGTGCTGCCGGCGCGCAAGGCGGCGGCGCTGGAGCCGGTCGCCGCGCTCTCGAAACGCTGAAGGCGCCTGTTCCCATGCGCATCGCCGACACCCTCACGATGGCCTGGCGCTCGATCACGTCGCAGCGTGCGCGCAGCCTGCTGACGCTGCTCGGCATCGCCATCGGCATCGCCGCCGTGATCCTGCTGACCTCGATCGGCGAGGGCTTGCACCGCTTCCTGCTGGCCGAGTTCAGCCAGATCGGCACCAACGTCGTCACGCTGTCGCCGGGCAAGGTCTCCACGGGTGGCACCAACCCGGGCTTCCCGTCGTCGGTGCGGCCTCTGTCGCTGGAAGACGCCGACGCGCTCCGCCAGCGCATCCCCAATCTCGTCGGCGTGACACCCGGCGTTACCGGCAACGCCGAGATGGGTGCGAACGGCCGCGTGCGCCGCGCCATCGTCTATGGAACGAGCGCGGCGCTGCTGCCATCCTTCCGCCTGTCCACGTCGGCGGGCCAGTTCCTGCCGGACGAGGACTCGGCGCACGCGCGCAACTTCGCGGTGCTTGGCGCCAGCCTCAAGCGCGAGCTGTTTGGCGCGGACAGCCCGCTCGGTGCCCGCATCCGCATCGGCACCCAGCAGTTCCGCGTCATCGGCGTGCTGGCGCCGCGCGGGCAGTTCCTGGGCATCGACCTGGACGACGTGGCCTATGTGCCGGCGGCGCGGGCGATGGAGCTGTTCAACCGGCCGGGGTTGATGGAGCTGCACCTGACCTACACCGACGCAACCTCGTCTGCCGCGGTCGTCACGCAGGCGCGTGCGCTGATGAAGGCCCGCCACGGCCGCGAGGATTTCACCATCGTCACGCAGGCGGACATGCTGGGCGCGCTGTCCAACATCCTCAACGTGGTGACGGCGGCGGTGGGCGCGCTGGGTGGCATCTCGCTGCTGGTGGGCGGGGTTGGCATCGTCACGATCATGACCATCGCTGTCACCGAGCGCACGGCGGAGATCGGCCTGCTGATCTCGCTCGGGGCGCGGCGGCGCACGGTGCTGGCGCTGTTCCTCGGCGAGGCGGTGGTGCTCTCTGCGGTGGGCGGCGCGCTGGGGCTGGTGATCGGGATCGGCATCGCGCAGGGGGCGCACCTGCTGCTGCCGGCGCTGCCGGTGAGCACGCCGCTGCCCTTCGTGCTGCTGGCCGAAGCGCTGGCGATGGCGGTGGGGCTGCTGGCGGGGGTGATGCCGGCGCGGCGGGCGGCGCGGCTCGATCCGGTGGAGGCGCTGCGGTCGGAGTAGCGGGCTGGCGGCTCAGACGGCCCGTGGCCGCAGGCGCCGTTGTTCCAGCCGGTCCACCGTCCAGTGGTGCAGCCAGCGGTCCCACAGGTGGTGCGCCGCGAAGCCGGTCAGCACCGCTAGCGTCAGCGCCACCGGCCAGCGCAGCACACCCTTGTCGGCATAGAACAGCTGCTGCCACAGGTAGAGGCTGTACGACACCGTGCCGAAGGCGACCAGCACCGGGTGGCCCAGCCAGCGCGAACCTGCTCCCGCCGCGCGCGACAGGCTGGCGCAGCCAAGGGCGATCAGCGCCGCGCCGACGGTGTACTTGAGCAGGTCCGGCACCAGATTCACCTGGAGCAGCAGACCGGCGCCCAGTGCCAGCGGCCATGCCGGCAGCCGGTCTAGCGGTAGCCGGCTGCGGTCATGCGCCACCACGAACAGGGCGCCGAGCAGCATCGCGGTCAGCCGCGCGTCCGGGCGCCAGAAGGTGGTGTAGTAGGGCAGTGGTGCCCTGCCCGCTGCCTGCAGCCCGAGCACCGCCCAGGACAGCGCGACCACCGCGCCGATCAGCACGACCGGGTCCAGCCGCCAGCGCCGCGAGACCGCCGCCAGCCCGCCGAGCACGGCGTAGCCTTGCAGCTCGACGCACACCGACCAGAGGTGGCCGAGCCGTACCGGCCCCTCGCCCGAGTCGAGCAGCGGCTGAAAATTGGCCCAGCCGCTCAGACTCAGACCGACCGCGGTGGGGGAGAGCGGCCCGCCCCGCAGCAGCGTCACGCCGCAGGCGACCGCCACGAACACCCACATCGACGGCACGACGCGCGCGAAGCGCCGCACCGCGAAAGCACGCAGCGCCATCGCGCGGCCGAACAGCAGCGTGCCCATCAGGCAACCCGACAGCGCGAAGAACAGCTCGACACCGACCCGCCCGAAGTTGGCCGACCACGCGGGTGCGTCCAGCCCCAGGTGCGGCACAAAATGCCCGGCCAGCAGTGTCAGCACGGCGATGCCCCGCCAGCCATCGAGCACCTCGATCCGCGTGCCCGCCGCGGCATTGCCGATGACCAGCCGCATCCGGTCAGTCTTCCTTGCGCGGGCCGGACACCTTGTGGCGCATCAGGCGGCCCTTCTCGCGCTCCCAGTCGCGCTTCTTCTCGGTGTCGCGCTTGTCGTGCTCGGCCTTGCCCTTGGCCAGCGCGATCTCGGCCTTCACCCGGCCGCCCTTGTAGTGCAGGTTCAGCGGCACCAGGGTGTAGCCCTTCTGCTCGACCTTGCCGATCAGGCGCTTGATCTCGGCCTTGTGCATCAGCAGCTTCTTGGTGCGGTCGGCCTCCGGGTGCACATGGGTGGAGGCGCTGCGCAGCGCGTTGATGCGGCAGCCGATCAGGAACAGCTCGCCGTTCTTGATCACCGCGTGGCCGTCGGTGAGCTGCACCTGGCCTTCGCGGATGGACTTGATCTCCCAGCCTTCCAGCACGACGCCCGCCTCGTGGCGCTCCTCGATGTGGTAGTTGAAATGCGCTTTTCTGTTTTCTGCAATGGTGGCGGAGGTGTGGGCGGTGGACATGGGCAGCCTCAATACAATCCCTGCATTGTGAAGCACGTCAAAAAATCCGTCCTCCTCTGGTACTCGCCCCGCGAGATGTTCGATCTCGTGGTCGATGTGCCGGCCTATCCGCAGTTCCTGCCGTGGTGCCAGCGGGCCGAAGTGCTGTCGCAGGAGCCGGGGGTGGTGACGGCCCGGCTGCACCTCGCGTACGCCGGCGTGCGCCACGCCTTCACGACCCGCAACACGCAGGTCGAGGGCCAGTCCGTCGGCATGAGTCTGGTGGATGGGCCGTTCTCGCACCTGGAAGGCGTCTGGCGCTTCCTGCCGATCGGGCCGGAGGGCAAGGCGTGCAAGGTCGAGTTCGAGCTGTCCTACGCCTTCGCCAGCCGGCCGCTGGAGCTGGTGGTCAGCCCCGTGTTCGACCGCATCGCCAATACCTTCGTCGATGCGTTCGTGACCCGCGCCGAGCAGGTCCATGGCAAGCGCTGAGGCAGTGGAGCAGGGCGCGCAGACGATCCGGGTCGAGGTGGCCTACAGCCCCGCGCCGCGGCAGGTCGACCTGCAGGTGTTCGAGCTGCCGGTCGGCGCAACCGCCGGAGAGGCCGTGATCGCTGCGGGCTTGCCGGCGCGGCATCCCGGCTTTGATCTGGAGACGGTGAAGGTGGCGGTGTGGGGCCGGGCGGTGGCGCCGTCGGCCGTGCTGCGCGACGGCGACCGGCTGGAGCTGTGCCGGCCGCTGATCGTCGATCCCAAGGAAGCCCGCCGCGTGCGCTACCGGGCGCAGGGCGAGCGGGGCCGCCAGCGGGTCAGCGGCAGTCGCTCGCGATGACCTCGCGGGCGCGCGTCGATTCCCGGGCGCGCTGGGCGTCGTCCATGAACTCGCGTTCGCCCTTCTCGTTGGTGCGCGCGATGCGCTGACCGCTCTCCACCGTGCGGGCGTATTCCTTGGCCCGGGCGCAGTTCTCGACCTTCTGACGCGCGACGCGGGCTTCCTCGTCGCGCTTGCCCTGGTCCTGCGCGGCTTCGGCCTGGCGCTTGCGGGCTTCGATGGCGGGGTCGCTCGTGGGCGCCGATGCTGCACCTGTCGTTGCGCCAGCGGCTGCGGAGGCCGCCTGGGCGGGACGCTGCGCCGTGGGCACGGCGGCGGGTCGGTTCAGGATGTCGCGGTCGCGGACATCGTTCGGCGGTGGGCGGTCGCTG
This sequence comes from uncultured Sphaerotilus sp., assembly GCF_963924895.1. NCBI lineage: Bacteria > Pseudomonadati > Pseudomonadota > Betaproteobacteria > Burkholderiales > Sphaerotilaceae > Sphaerotilus > uncultured Sphaerotilus sp. Next base: position 37,102 of record NZ_CAWURG010000015.1, on the reverse strand, counting down.
TACTGCACGCGGCCCTGGGCATCGCGCCATTTCCATTGTGCGGCGCAGGGCAGGGCCAGTGCGAGCGCCGCCAGGGCCAGCAGCGCGCCACGCAGGTGTCGGGGCTTGGAGGTCGAAAACATGGGGCGCAGTGTAGCGGCGGCCCCGCGCCCGCAGTGTGTCTGCAACAGTCCGGCGGGGCTGGGTGTGTAACCGGTCCGTATAATCTCCTTTTGCGTCTGGAGCCCGACTCATGCGCCTGCTTGGCAAAGCACTGACCTTCGACGATGTGTTGCTGGTCCCCGCGTACTCCCAGGTGTTGCCCCGCGACACCTCGCTGGCGACGAAACTGTCGCGCAACATCACCCTGAATCTGCCGCTGGTCTCCGCCGCGATGGACACGGTCACCGAGGCCCGCCTCGCGATCGCGATCGCCCAGGAGGGCGGCATCGGCATCGTCCACAAGAACCTCAGCCCGAAACAGCAGGCCGCCGAAGTGGCCCGCGTCAAGCGCTACGAATCGGGCCTGCTGAAGGACCCGATCACCGTGTCGCCGGACGTACCGGTCCGCGAGGTGATCGAGCTGTCGCGCGCCCACGGCATCTCCGGCTTCCCGGTGGTCGAGAACGGCCGCGTGGTCGGCATCATCACCGGCCGCGACCTGCGCTTCGAGACCCGTCTCGACGCCCCGGTGCGCGAGATCATGACCCCGCGCGAGCGCCTGGTCACCGTCAAGGAAGGTGCGTCGCTGGCACAGGCCAAGGCGCTGATGCACCAGCACAAGCTGGAGCGGGTGCTGGTGCTGAACGACGCGTCCGAGCTGCGCGGCCTGTTCACCGTCAAGGACATCACCAAGCAGACCAGCTTCCCCAACGCCGCCCGCGATGCCCATGGCAAGCTGCGCGTCGGTGCGGCGGTCGGCGTCGGTGACGGCACGGAAGAGCGCATCGAGCTGCTGGTCCGGGCCGGCGTCGATGCCCTCGTCGTCGACACCGCCCACGGCCACAGCCACGGCGTGATCGAGCGCGTGCGCTGGGTCAAGCAGAACTATCCGCACGTCGATGTCATCGGCGGCAACATCGCCACGGGCGCGGCGGCGCTGGCGCTGGTCGAGGCCGGCGCTGACGGTGTCAAGGTCGGCATCGGCCCCGGCTCGATCTGCACCACCCGCATCGTCGCCGGTGTCGGCGTGCCGCAGATCACCGCCATCGACAACGTGGCAACCGCGCTGCGCGGCACGGGCGTCCCATTGATCGCCGACGGTGGCATCCGCTACTCGGGCGACATTGCCAAGGCCATCGCCGCCGGTGCCTCCACCGTGATGATGGGCGGCATGTTCGCCGGCACCGAGGAAGCCCCGGGCGAGATCGTGCTGTTCCAGGGCCGCAGCTACAAGAGCTACCGCGGCATGGGCTCGATCGGCGCGATGAAGGCGGGTTCTGCCGACCGCTACTTCCAGGAAAACGACGAGACCAGCAACCCGAATGCGGACAAGCTGGTGCCGGAAGGCATCGAAGGCCGGGTCCCCTACAAGGGCTCGATGCTGTCGATCGTCTTCCAGATGGCGGGCGGCATCCGTGCCTCGATGGGCTACTGCGGCTGTGGGTCGATTGCCGACATGCAGGAGCAGGCCGAGTTCGTCGAGATCACGTCCGCCGGCATCCGTGAGAGCCACGTCCACGACGTGCAGATCACGAAGGAAGCGCCCAACTACCGCATGGAGTGATGCGCTTGACCGACGATCCGAGCGTCGACCACGTGTCGAAGCCGAAGGGCCGCGCTGCCGCGATGCCCTTCATCATGATCACCGTGCTGATCGACATGGTCGCCATCGGCCTGATCATCCCGGTGCTGGCGCCGCTGGTGGGCAAGTTCACCGGCTCGCAGGCGGACCAGGCCTTCTGGTACGGCGTGGTGACCTTCGCCTTCGGCGTCGCCAACTTCATCGGCTCGCCGGTGCTGGGGGCGCTGTCGGACCGCTACGGCCGCCGGCCAGTGCTGCTCATCGGCTTCACCGGGCTGGCGCTCAGCTTCTTCGTCACGGGGCTGGCCACTGCGCTGTGGATGCTGGTGGCGGTGCGGCTGGTCAGCGGGGCGCTGCAGGCCAACGCCTCCATCGCGCAGGCCTACGTCGCCGACATCAGTGCGCCGGACCAGCGCGCCAAGCGCTTCGGTCTGCTGGGCGCGATGTTCGGCATGGGCTTCATCCTCGGTCCCGTCATGGGCGGGCTGCTGGGGGCCATCGACCTGCACCTGCCGTTCTTCGTGGCCGGCGGGCTGGCGGTGCTGAACGCCATTTACGGCGCCTTCGTGCTGCCCGAGTCCCTGCCAGTGGAGCGCCGCAGCCCGGCGATCGACTGGACCAAGGTCAACCCGGTGGCCTCCCTGCGCCGCCTGACCGAGCTGCGCGGCGTCGGCCCGCTGGTCTTCGTGATGGGCCTGTCCAGTCTGGCGCAGTTCATCCTGCACACCACCTGGGTGCTCTACACGATGTTCAAGTTCGGCTGGGGCCCCAAGGAAAACGGCTGGTCGCTGTTCGCCGTGGGCGTCATGTCGGTGCTGGTGCAGGGCGGGCTGATCCGCGTGGCCCTGAAGCGCACGACGCCGCAGCGCATCGCCGTCATCGGCCTGATCTCCTCGGCCATCACCTACGCCCTGTGGGGCGCGGCCACCGAGGGTTGGATGATGTACGCCGTCATCGGCCTGAACGTGTTCGGCTTCATGGTGCAGGCCGCCATGCAGACGCTGGTCTCCAACGCCGCCGACGACGAGTCGCAGGGCCGCACCATGGGCGCGCTCGGCTCGCTCAACAGCCTGACCGCCGTGTTCGCGCCGGTCATCGGCTCGGGGCTGCTTGGTTTCGTGTCGCACCTGCCCCGCGGTGACTGGCGCATCGGCGCGCCGTTCTTTCTCTGTTCGGCGCTGCAGATCACGGCCACCGTGCTCGCCCTGCGCCACTTCCGCCGCCATCCCGCCACGCCGCCGCACCCGGCGCACGTGGTCGCCTGAGTTCGCTGAGTTCGACATGCAACACGACAAGATCCTCATCCTCGACTTCGGCTCGCAAGTCACCCAGCTCATCGGCCGCCGCGTGCGCGAGGCCCATGTCTACTGCGAGATCCACCCCAACGACGTCTCGGACGACTTCATCCGCAGCTTCAACCCGAAGGGCATCATCCTCTCGGGCAGCCACGCCAGCACCTACGAAGACCACCAGCTGCGCGCCCCGCAGGCCGTGTGGGACGCGGGCGTGCCGGTGCTTGGCATCTGCTACGGGATGCAGACCATGGCCGTGCAGCTCGGCGGCGTGGTGAGCTGGAGCGACCACCGCGAGTTCGGTTACGCCGAAGTCCGCGCCCACGGCCACACGAAGCTGCTCGACGGCATCCAGGACTTCGGCACCCCCGAAGGCCACGGCATGCTCAAGGTCTGGATGAGCCACGGCGACAAGGTGACCACGCTGCCGCCCGGCTTCAAGCTGATGGCCTCCACGCCGAGCTGCCCGATCGCCGGCATGGCCAACGAGGACAAGGGCTACTACGCCGTCCAGTTCCACCCCGAAGTCACGCACACGCTGCAGGGCGCGGCGATGCTGACCCGCTTCGTGCGCGAGATCGCCGGCTGCAAGGGCGACTGGATCATGGGCGACTACATCCAGGAAGCGGTCGCGAAGATCCGCGAGCAGGTCGGCGACGAAGAGGTGATCCTCGGCCTGTCCGGCGGCGTCGATTCGTCGGTGGCCGCAGCGCTGATCCACCGTGCCATCGGCGACCAGCTCACCTGCGTGTTCGTCGACCACGGCTTGCTGCGCCTGAACGAAGGCGCGATGGTCATGGAGATGTTCGCCGGCCGCCTGCACGCCAAGGTCGTGCACGTGCAAGCCGCCGAGCAGTTCCTCGGCCACCTGAAGGGTGTCACCGACCCCGAGCAGAAGCGCAAGATCATCGGCCGCGAGTTCGTCGAGGTCTTCAAGGCCGAGGCCGCCAAGCTGAAGGCGTCGGGGCAGGGCCACAAGGGCGCGACCTTCCTGGCCCAGGGCACGATCTACCCGGACGTGGTGGAAAGCGGCGGCACCGCCAGCAAGAAGGCGACGATCAAGAGCCACCACAACGTCGGCGGCCTGCCGGAAAAGCTCGGCCTGAAGCTGCTGGAGCCGCTGCGCGAGCTGTTCAAGGACGAGGTCCGCGAGCTGGGTGTGGCGCTCGGCCTGCCGCACGAGATGGTCTACCGCCACCCGTTCCCGGGTCCCGGTCTGGGCGTGCGCATCCTCGGCGAAGTGCGGGCGGATTTCGCCAGCCTGCTGCAGCGCGCCGACCACATCTTCATCGAGGAGCTGCGCGCCACCATCGACCCCGCCACGGGCAAGAGCTGGTACGACCTGACCAGCCAGGCCTTCACGGTGTTCCTGCCGGTGAAGAGCGTCGGCGTGATGGGCGATGGCCGCACCTACGACTACGTCGTCGCGCTGCGTGCCGTGCAGACCAGCGACTTCATGACGGCGGACTGGGCCGAGCTGCCCTACGCGCTGCTCAAGAAGGTGTCGAGCCGCATCATCAACGAGGTGCGCGGCATCAACCGCGTGACCTACGACGTGTCGAGCAAGCCGCCCGCGACGATCGAGTGGGAATGACGGTCTGAGGACCTGAGGCCCTGACACCATGTGGACGACCTCGCTCCCGCTCATCGCCATCCTGCGTGGCGTGACGCCGGACGAGGTGCTGGGCCACGCTGGCGCACTGGTCGACGCCGGCTTCGACACCATCGAGGTGCCGCTCAACTCGCCCGACTGGGCGCTGAGCGTTCGGCGCCTCGCCGATGCCTTTGGTGACCGCGTGCTGGTCGGTGCCGGGACCGTGTTGAGGGAGTCGGATGTGGACGCGCTGCTGGCCGCTGGCGGTCGGCTGATGGTGACGCCGAACACGCGGCCTGCCGTGATCGCCCACGCGGTGGCCTGCGGGCTGCAGGTGGCGGCCGGCTTTGCCACCGCCAGCGAGGCCTTCGACGCGCTGGACGCGGGTGCGCAGGCCCTCAAGCTCTTTCCCGCGACCACCTACGGACCGGGACATGTGAAGGCGCTGCGGGCCGTGCTGCCGCCGGTGCCGCTGTTCGCGGTGGGTGGCATCACGCCGGACAACCTGAGCGATTACCTGCGAGCCGGCTGCACGGGGGCCGGACTCGGCGGCGATCTGTACCGCCCGGGGCAGGATCCTGCTCGCACCGCGGCACTGGCCCGCGGCTTCGTGGCGGCCTGGCGCGCCGCGACATGATCGCCATCGACTGGGGCACGACCAGCTTCCGCGCCTACCGGTTGGATGCGCACGGCGATGTGCGGGACCAGCGCAGTGCCGCAGCGGGTTTACTGGCGTGCGGTGGCGACTTCGAGTCCGTGCTCGCGCGCGAGATCGCCGGCTGGGACGATCCGGTCATCCTGATGGCCGGCATGGTCGGCAGCCGCAGCGGCTGGCGCGAGGTGCCCTATGTCCCTTGTCCGGCCGGCTTGACGGAAATCGCCGCAGGGCTGGTTGACGTGCCCGCGGCCCGCCTGCCCGGACGCTGGTTAGGCATCGTGCCCGGACTGGCAGACCATCCTGCCGGCCGCTCCCCCGAGGTCATGCGTGGCGAGGAAACCCAGGTGCTTGGCCTGTTGCCGAACCTGCCCGGCGCCGGTCCGCACACGGTCTGCCTGCCCGGCACGCACAGCAAGTGGGTGCAGGTGCAGGACGGCTGCATCGTCTCGCTGCGCACGGCGATGACGGGCGAGCTGTACGCGCTGCTGCGCCGGCAGAGCCTGCTGGCAGCGCTGATGCCGGACGCGCCGGCCAACGGTGTAGACGATCCGGACGATGCCGAGGCCTTCGCGCGCGGTGTGGCTGCGAGCGCCGGGCCTGGCGGACTGGCGAACCACCTGTTCGGCGTACGCACGCAGGGGCTGTTCGGTCAGTTGGAAGCGGCGCAGGCCCCGTCCTACCTCTCTGGTCTGCTGATCGGGCATGAGCTGCGTGGTCTGCAGGTCCCCTCGACGGGGGCTGCCATCCACCTCGTCGGCGGCTCGGCGCTGACTGCGCGGTATGCGCGTGCGCTGGCGCTGCTGGGCGCGGCCAGTGTCATCCATGCGGAAGCTCTGACCGCGCGCGGCCTGCACCGGCTGGCGCAGGCCCGCGGACTGGTCTGACCGGCAGCGCGACGCCGGTCAGGCGACCGGGCTGAAACGCGCCTGGGTCACGCCGTCGATGCAGACTTCGCCGACGAACATTGCGTGCGGCCGCACCCACATCCCCGTCGCGTTGTAGAGCGGCCGGTACACGACCAGCGGCTCCTGCGTCTCGCTGTGGCGCGCCATGCCGAGCACCTCGTACTCGCCGCCCTTGTAGTGCCGCCAGCGGCCGGTGGCGATGTCGGGCAATGGGGCGAGGTCGTCCTGCGCGGTTGGCGTGGGTGGCGTCGGGGAATGGCTCATGAAAGCTCCGGTTGGTGGGGTGGGTCGGCCGTGATGGCCCGTGCCAGTTCGAGCACCGACAGCGGCGCACACCCTTCGGCCTTGTTGTTGGCCGAGACGTAGACCGGAAAGCCTGCGCCTGCGGTGCCGCGGATGATGCGCGCCAGTGCCTCGCGGGTGCCGGGGTCCGGATCGACCAGCTGGTCGAAGGGGGCGTAGCCGGCCTTGGCCGCTTCATAGCCTTGTGCGCCGTGCAGGCGGTTCAGGCTCCAGCGGCAGACCAGCGGCCCTGGCCACATCGCGCGCAGCAGGGGCAGCTGTTCGGTGATCGGCGGCAGGCGCGGGTGCAGGCCCAGGCAGTAGCGGGCGCCGTGGTCGCGCAGCACGTCCCGGAAGGCCGGCACCAGCCAGTCGGGGTCCCGCACCTCGACGGCGAGCACTCCGTCCGGTGCGGTCGGCGCCAGCGCGGGCAGGGCGGCGAGCAGGCGCCCGAGCTGCGCGAACAATGCCGGCATGTCGCGCCGCAGCGCCGTCGGCAGGGGCGGGATCTCGAACACCAGCGCGCCGATCTTGGCGCCGAGGCCGTCGAGCGCTGGCTGGACAAAGTGTTCGATCGCCACCTGCGGGTCGAGAAAGGTGGGATTTGGCTGCACGCCGCGCCCGTCGCTGGCGCGCAGCACGGCGTCGGTGACGAGGGCCGGCGCCTTGACCATGAAGCGGAAGTCGTCGGGCACCTGGGCAGCGTAGGCCGCAAATTGGGCGGCGGTCATCGGGCGGTAGAAGCTGCGGTCGATGCTGACGGTGCGCAGCAGCGGGTGCTGCGCGTAGGCGCGCAGGCCGCCGCGGGACAGGGCGGCGTCGGTGTGGGCGCCGGCCCAGACCAGTCCCTGCCAGCCGGGGAAACTCCAGGACGAGGTGCCCAGGTGGATGCGGGGCGAGAGTGCCCGTGCCAGTCCACGCACGGCCTCGTCGACGGCTTGCGGGGCGATGGCGTCGGCAAGGGGCGGTGTGGGGGTCTCGCCAAACAGGCCCGACTGGTGCGGGCCAGGGTGTGCGGAATGCGACATCCCGCCAGCATAATCGGCGCCCATGCCAGAGACCACCTGCTCCGCCGCCGACGAACACGCCATGCGCCTGGCGCTCGACCAGGCGCTCAACGCGGCGCTGGTCGGGGAGGTGCCGGTCGGCGCGGTCATCCTGCGCGACGGCCAGGTCATCGCCACCGGCTACAACCGCCCGATCACCACGCACGACCCCACCGCCCACGCCGAGCTGGTCGCGTTGCGCCACGCCGCCACGCTGCTGGAGAACTACCGCCTGCCCGAGTGCGAGCTGTTCGTGACGCTGGAGCCGTGCGCGATGTGCGCGATGGCGCTGCTGCACGCGCGCTTCAAGCGGGTCGTGTTCGGCGCCTACGACCCGAAGACGGGGGCGGCCGGCTCGGTGGTCGACCTGTTCGCCCAGCCGCAGCTCAACCACCACACGGCGCTGCAGGGCGGCGTGCTGGCGGACCAGTGCGGCGACCTGCTGCGCGCCTTCTTCGCCCGGCGGCGCGCCGAGCAGAAGGCGCAGCGGCTACTGGAGCGCCACCAGGGGGCCTCTGTCACGGTGCCTGCGCTACCATCGTCCGCCGTTCAGCCGCTGTCCGAGGATGCCATCCCGGCCGGCGAGGCGAGCGAGCTGAACGACCTCCTCGTCGACGACGACCTGAACCTGCACCTGCACCCGGACTGCCACCATGAGCGACCTTGAGCGCGACCCCGATTCCACCGTCATCGCTGTCGCCACCCCGACGCTGACGATCTACAGCCCTTCCGGCGTGGTCGCCAAGGCGGCGACCATCAAGCTGGCTGCCAAGCGGCTCGGCGCACTCGGCTTCGACGTGCAGATCGACGAGAGCGCCACCGCCAAGTTCCAGCGCTTCGCTGGCGATGACGAGGTGCGGCTGGCCGCGCTGCACCGCGTCGCGCGGGCGGCCCCGTCCGTCGCGATGGCCACGCGCGGCGGCTACGGCCTGACCCGCCTGCTTGACCGCATCGACTGGCAACTGCTGGCCGACGCCACCGCCCGCGGCACCCGCTGGGTCGGCTACAGCGACCAGACGGCGCTGCAGATGGGCCTGCTCGCCCACACGAAGACGCCGAGCTGGGCCGGCCCGCTCGCCTGCGACGACTTCGGCCGCGCCAAGGCCGACGGCGGTCTCGACGAGATCACGCCGGACTGCTTCCGCGAAGCCATGTCGGGCGAGCTGGAGGCGGTGGGCTTTCGCACCGAAGCCGGCTTCGACGGACTGGACGTGAAGGGCACGCTCTGGGGCGGCAACCTGTCGGTGCTGTGCTCGCTGCTGGGCACACCGCATTGGCCGAAGGTGAAGGGCGGCGTGCTCTTCGTCGAGGATGTCAACGAACACCCCTACCGCGTCGAGCGCCAGCTGCTGCAACTGCACCAGGCGGGTGTGCTCGCGGCGCAGAAGGCCATCGTGCTGGGCGACTTCGGCAACTGGAAGAAGTCGCCGCTGGACCGCGGCTACAACCTCAAGGCGATGGTCACGCACCTGCGCTCGGTCTGCGACACGCCGATCCTGACCGGCTTGCCCTTCGGCCATGTGCCGACCAAGGTGACGCTGCCGGTGGGCGTGAAGATCGAGCTGGTGGTGCAGGGCCGCGATGTCCTGATGTTCTGGGGCGACTGACCCGGGCGGTCAACGGTCCAGCGGGGCGGCGCCGGCCTGCTGGGCGAGGTGTCTGGCGAGCTTGTCGGTCTTGTTGGCGTACATGCGCAGATCGCTGCGGCGCAGCAGGCTGGCGCTGGTGTCGTCGCCGTGGGCCTGGGCCAGTCCGATGCTGGCGCGCACGGCCAGCCCGGGCTGGATGGCGGACCACGGATGCTGGTCGATCGTCCGGTTCAGACGCTCGACGAAGAGGTTTCCGACCGGCTCGGTCGTGTCACGCAGGATGAGCACGAACTCGTCCCCGGCCAAACGCACCGCCAGATCCTGCGGCCGCGTGACCTCGCGCAACAGCTGTGCCATCTTGCGCAGCACGTCGTCGCCGAGCACGTGCGAATACCGGTCGTTGATCTGCTTGAAGCCGTCGATGTCGATCATCACCAGGCACCACGGTGTCGCCGGGTGATCCGGGTAGTCCGGGTGCGGCGTCAGCAACTCGTCCAGCTTGCGCTCCAGGTGGCGGCGGTTGGCCAGACCGGTCAGGGGGTCTTCCAGCGTCAGCCGTTCCAGCACACGGGTGCTGGTGTGCAGCGCTTCGAGCGCCCGCGTCTGCTCACGCCAGGCCAGACGCAGCGACGCCATCCGCTCCCGGCTGATGATGATCTCGGTCTGCTGGCGCAACTGGCAGTGGCGAAAGGCATGGAATTTGGCCAGCACGCCAGCGGAATCGCCGAGGGCTTCGAAGGCTTCCATGCGCTGGTACAGCGACATGAGTTCGAAATTGAGCTGTCCTTGCGCGCGGGCGATGTCCAGCGTGCGCTGCGTTGCCGTCAAGGCGGCTGGCCATTGCCCCGCTGCCAGCTGGCAGCGCGCCACGATGCAGCAGACAAACGCGTGCAGCCACGGCGGTAGCGGGCCGGTGTCCACACCCAGCGCCATGTCGAGCGCCACCAGGCGCTGCCCGCTGTGGGCCAGGAAGCCGGCATGGACGATGTCCAGCATGGACCGCATCACCGGAACGCAGGGGTCAGACGCTGAAGCCTCCGCACCGTGTGACTGCAGCGCGAGCGTCCGGTAGTCCTCCAGCTGTGCCCACATGGCGGGCTGGACGACCGGCGCCTGCCCCCGCTGCAGGCACAGCTCGAGACGGTACAGCTCGTTGATCAGCCGGTTCACCATCGGTCGGGCCGCCGCGTGGGGCGGGAGGAGCCGTTGCGCGAGCGCGATGGTCTTGGCCAGGATGCGGTCTGCATAGTCCGCCTCGACCCAGGTGGCGGCCACACCCAGGTAGTTGTAGGCGTCCACCGTGTGCGGGCCCGGCGGCAGGGTATCGGCCAGCTGCACGCTGAGCGTGGCGTTTTCGACGGCTTCTTCCGATAGTCCGAGCAGGCTGGCCAGGTGCGCGACATGCGACAGGGCGGTGGACTCTTCCAGTGGCTTGTCCAGGACGTGAAACAGGTGCGCCGCTTGGCGCGCCAGGGACAGGCCGGCGTTCAGATTGGCATCCAGATGCTCTGCGCGTCCAAGCAGGTACAAGGCCCGCGCCTGCGTCAGCAGATCGCCCTCGGCCTTGGCGCGAGCCAGCACCGCTGCAGCCAGCGCATGGGCCCGCCGAGGCTGCTGCCCCTGGTGCAGGACGGCGCTGACCTCGTCCAATGCCGCTGAATAGTTGCCTTCGTGCATCGCTTCCTGTGCCATCCCTGGCCCGTGTTCCGATTGAAATGGGTTTGATTTTTTCGCGCGATGATAGGCAATGGAATCGGGCGGTCAACCTCCAGGGCGGGCATAGTTCACGGAGTGGCCGCCAGTGACCAATGGTCACCGAGTGCGCTCATTTGGTGCGCAATGACGAATATTTGCGCAGCAAGCCGCCAGATTGTTGAGATTTTTTCGTCAAAACAATGAAAAAGGCGCCGTTAGGCGCCTCTGGTGAGCGTGCGGAGAAGGTGTGCTCAGAGCACTTCGGAGGCGAAATCGGCCAGCCGCGAGCGCTCGCCGCGCGCCAGCGTGATATGGCCGGCGTGCGGCCAGCCCTTGAAGCGGTCCACGGCGAAGGTCAGGCCCGAACTGCCCTCGGTGAGGTAGGGGGTGTCGATCTGCGCCAGGTTGCCCAGGCAGATGATCTTGGTGCCCGGACCCGCCCGCGTGATCAGCGTCTTCATCTGCTTGGGCGTCAGGTTCTGCGCCTCGTCGATGATGACGATCTTGTTCAGGAAGGTGCGCCCGCGCATGAAGTTCAGGCTCTTGATCTTGATCTTGCTGCGCACGAGGTCGTTGGTGGCGGCACGGCCCCACTCGCCAGCGGCCGTCTCGCCGCGGGCCAGCACTTCGAGGTTGTCGTCGAGCGCACCCATCCACGGGCTCATCTTCTCCTCCTCGTTGCCGGGCAGGAAGCCGATGTCCTCGCCCACCGGGACGGTCACGCGGGTGACGATGATCTCGGTGTAGCGCCGCTCGTCCAGTACCTGGCTCAGCGCGGCGGCCAGCGTCATCAGCGTCTTGCCGGTGCCGGCCGTGCCGGTCAGCGTGATGAAGTCGCAGTCCGGGTCCATCAGCAGGTTGAGCGCGAAGTTCTGCTCGCGGTTGCGCGCTGCCACGCCCCAGACGCCGTTCTTGGCGTGGGTGTAGTCCTTGAGCGTCTTCAGCACCGCCGACTTGCCGGTGATCTCGGTGACGCGGGCGTACAGCGGCGCGTTGCCCGGGCTCTCCAGATAGACGAACTGGTTGATCATCAGCGACGGGACCAGCGGGCCGCTGATGCGGTAGAAGGTCGAGCCGCCTTGCTGCCAGCTCTCCATGGTCTTGCCGTGGCGCTCCCAGAAGTCCGCGGGCAGCGGCAGGACGCCGGTGTAGAGCAGATCGCCGTCTTCGAGCGTCTTGTCGTTGAAGTAGTCTTCCGCCGGCAGACCCAGCGCACGCGCCTTGATGCGCATGTTGATGTCCTTGGACACCAGCACGATCTCGCGCTCGGGTTGCTGGCCGCGCAGCGCCTGCACGACGCCGAGGATCTGGTTGTCGGCCTTGCCCTGCGGCAGGCCGTCGGGCAGCTTGAAATCGACGAAGGTGGTCTGGAAGAACAGCTTGCCGCCGGCGTCCTTGTGGCCCGTGCGTGCCAGCGGAATGCCTGCGGCGGGATCGAATTTCGAGGAATCGCCCTGGCTGGCGGCCAGCGCGTCCAGCTCGCGGCTGACCTGCCGGACATTGCGCGAGACCTCGCTCATGCCTTTCTTGTGGCCGTCCAGCTCTTCGAGCGTGATCATCGGCAGATAGACGTCGTGTTCCTCGAAGCGGAACAGACTCATCGGATCGTGCATCAGCACGTTCGTGTCGAGGACGAACAGCTTGGCCGGGCCGGTGCGGGCGGAACGTGCCCGGGTCGCCTTGGGCGTCGGACGGGCGACTGGGGACGGGCGCGCTGCCGGAGACACGGCGGCCTTGACGGGCAGGCCGGTCGGAGCCGGTTTGACAACCGGCGGTGCCGCGGCGGGAGGCGGCGGCGGCTGCAACTCCAGGGCGACGGACTCCTCGGCGGGCGCTTTCAGCGTGCGGCGCGCGGGTTTGGGCGCGGCCTGGGCGTCAAAGGCAGAAGGATCAAGGATGGTGCCGCGCTTGGCGGGCGGTTTGGGCAGAGGCATGAGCTATGGCGTCACTGGAAAAAGAAAAAGCCGCACAGCAAGCTGTACGGCTTCTCGTTGGTCGGCGGATGCGGTTCATGTCTTACGCGCATGAACCCATTATGCACAGGCCGCCGGTGGCGCCAAGGGTGCTCAGGCGGGGCTCTTCAGCTCCTTGACGGTCTTGAGCACTTCTTCCACATGTCCGGCCACCTTGATGCCACGCCATTCGGCGCGCAGCACTCCGGCGGGGTCGATCAGGAAGGTCGAGCGCTCAATGCCCTTGACCTTCTTGCCGTACATGATCTTGTTCTTGACCACGCCGAACATGTGGCAGAGCTTTTCTTCGGTGTCGGCGATCAGCTCGAAGGGCAGTTCGAGGTTTTGCTTGAACTTGTCGTGCGAGGCCATGTTGTCGCGGGATACACCGAACACCACGGCGCCAGCGCTCGTGAAATCCTTGTGGTGATCACGAAACTGCATGGCTTCAGTGGTGCAGCCGGGCGTGTTGTCTTTCGGGTAGAAATACAGCACCACGGTTTTGCCGAGGAACGCCTGGGGGGTGAATTTCACGCCGCCGGTTGCATTCGCTTCAAGTTCCGGAAGAGGTTTGTTGAGAGCGGGCGTCATGCAATTTCTTTAAGTCTGAGGATCCCTGACGGGGATAAGCCGTCTATTATAAGTCCAGTCGGTGTCCTGCCGCTATCCGGCAGGATGGGCAGATGCATCCCCTCAGCTTCGATCAACCGATCAGCAGCGCGGCCACGACCCGGCGGTTTTCGCTGGCGAGCACGTTGTAGGTGCGACAAGCTGCCAGCGTGTCCATGCATTCCACCCCGATGCGCGCGTCGATCAGCGTCCGGATCAGCGATGGGTGCACGAAGCGGATCTTCTTGCCGCTGCCGAAGATCACCAGTTCCGGCTTGTAGACCATCAGCGCATCGAAGTCCTCGCGCGTCAGATCCTCGTGGCGCGTGCAGGCCCAGGCCACCACATCCCCCTTGAACGGCACGATCACGCTGCTGCGCCACTGCTGCAGGCCGACCTGGTTGTTCACGGACACGGCGTCGTGCGTCGTGGAAAAGATGGCGTTGACGCCTTCGATGCGGTCGGGCTGGAGTTTCACGGCGGTCGGCGCAGGCGCCAGGAAGTGGGGGACGGTCCGGAGATGGGGCCGGGATGCGTTAAATTCTAGCTTTTGTCGCAATCTCATTCGAACAGGACCCCCCTCGTGCTCAAGACCGTCGCCAAGTCCAGCAAGCTCGCCAACGTGTGCTACGACATCCGCGGGCCCGTGCTGGAGAAGGCCCGCCAGATGGAGGAGGAGGGCCACAAGATCATCAAGCTCAACATCGGCAATCTGGCCGTGTTCGGGCTGGAGCCGCCGGACGAGATCGTGCAGGACATGATCCGCAACATGCCGCACTCGGCCGGCTATACGGATTCCAAGGGCCTGTTCGCGCCGCGCAAGTCCGTGGTCCATTACACGCAGGAGAAGGGCGTCAAGGGCGTCACCGTCGATGACGTGTACCTGGGCAACGGCGCCTCCGAGCTGATCGCCATGAGCATGAACGCGCTGCTCGACGACGGTGACGAGGTGCTGATCCCGTCGCCGGACTACCCGCTCTACACGGCGGTCGTGGCCCTCTCGGGCGGCAAGCCGGTGCACTACGTCTGTGACGAGCAGTCCGAGTGGATGCCCGACATCGCCGACATCCGCGCGAAGATCACCCCGCGCACCAAGGCCATCGTCGTCATCAACCCGAACAACCCGACCGGCGCGCTCTACCCGGACGCGGTGCTGCGCGAGATCGTGCAGGTGGCGCGCGAGCACCAGCTCATCATCTTCGCCGACGAGATCTACGACAAGACGCTCTACGATGGCCACACCCACACCAGCATCGCGGCCCTCGCCGACGACGTGCTGATCCTGACCTTCAACGGCCTGAGCAAGAACTACCGCGCCTGCGGCTATCGGGCGGGCTGGATGGTGGTGTCCGGCGACAAGCGCCATGCCCGCGACTACATCGAGGGACTGAACATGCTGGCCTCGATGCGCCTGTGCGCGAACACGCCGGGGCAGCTCGCTATCCAGACCGCCCTCGGCGGCTACCAGAGCATCAAGGACCTGGTGCAGCCCGGCGGCCGGCTGTGCCGGCAACGCGACCTCGCGCACAAGCTGCTCACCGAGATTCCGGGCGTGACCTGCGTGAAGCCCAAGGCCGCGCTCTACATGTTCCCGAAGCTCGATCCCAAGATGTACCCGATCGCCGATGACCAGCAGTTCGCCTACGAGCTGCTGGCCGAGGAGAAGGTGCTGATCGTGCAGGGCACCGGCTTCAACTGGGCCACGCCGGACCATTTCCGCCTCGTCTTCCTGCCCAACTCGGACGACCTGTCCGACGCGGTCGGTCGCATCGCCCGCTTCCTTGACGGCTATCGCCGCCGTCACGGCGCCTGATAGTTTTTTTGACCTGTTTTTTGACCGTAGATCAATCGCCATGAAACCCATCCAAGTCGGCCTGCTGGGCATCGGTACCGTCGGCAGCGGCACGTTCAACGTGCTCAAGCGCAACCAGGAAGAGATCCGCCGCCGTGCGGGCCGCGGCATCGAGATCACGATGGTGGCGGACCTGAACGTCGAGCGCGCCCGCGAGATCGTCGGCGACGGCGTGAACGTGGTCGCCGATGGCCGCCAGGTGATCGCCAATCCCGAGATCGACATCGTCATCGAGCTGATCGGTGGTTACGGCATCGCCAAGGCGCTGGTGCTCGAAGCCATCGCGGCGGGCAAGCATGTCGTCACCGCCAACAAGGCGCTGCTGGCCGTGCATGGCACCGAGATCTTCGCGGCCGCCCGCGAAAAGGGCGTGATCGTCGCGTTCGAGGCCGCGGTGGCTGGTGGCATCCCGATCATCAAGGCGCTGCGCGAAGGCCTGACTGCCAACAGGATCCAGTGGCTGGCCGGCATCATCAACGGTACGACGAACTTCATCCTGTCCGAGATGCGCGACAAGGGCCTCGACTTCGAGGTGGTTCTGAAGGAAGCGCAGCGCCTGGGCTACGCCGAAGCCGATCCGACCTTCGACATCGAAGGTGTCGATGCCGCCCACAAGGCCACGCTGATGAGCGCGATCGCGTTCGGCGTGCCGGTGCAGTTCGACAAGGCCCATGTCGAGGGCATCACGAAGCTGTCGGCCGTGGACATCCGCTATGCCGAGCAGCTCGGCTACCGCATCAAGCTGCTGGGCATCGCCAAGCGCCGCGACGAAGGCATCGAGCTGCGCGTGCACCCGACGCTGGTACCCAGCAAGCGCCTGATCGCCAATGTCGAGGGCGCGATGAACGCCGTGATGGTGCAGGGCGACGCCGTGGGCACGACGCTGTACTACGGCAAGGGCGCTGGCTCCGAGCCGACCGCCTCCGCCGTGATCGCCGACCTGGTCGACATCACCCGCCTGCACACCGCCGACCCGGACCACCGCGTGCCGCACCTGGCCTTCCAGCCGGACGAGCTGCACACCACGCCGATCCTGCCGATCGAACAGGTGCGCACCGCGTTCTACCTGCGCCTGCGCGTGGCGGACCAGAAGGGCGTGCTGTCGGCGATCACCTCGATCCTGGCCACGTCCGACATCTCGATCGACGCCGTGCTGCAGCGTGAATCGAACGACGGCGAGCACCAGACCGACGTCATCATCCTGACGCACGAGACGCAGGAAGGCGTGATGCGCGCAGCGCTGGCGCAGATGCAGGCGCTGCCGACGGTGCTCGCGCCGATCGTGTCGCTGCGCAAGGAAGAGCTGGCGTGAGCCGGCAGCGGGCCCCCTGAAGCACACACGATGAACTACATCAGCACCCGAGGCGACCAGACCGAGCGCCGTTTCTGCGAGATCCTGCTGGAGGGCCTCGCGCCCGATGGCGGTTTGTACCTGCCGGTCCGCTACCCCCAGATCGACGCGGCCACGCTCTCCCGCTGGCGCAGTCTGTCCTACGCCGAACTCGCCTTCGAGATCCTGTCGCTCTACATCGACGACATCCCGGCCGACGACCTGCGCGCCCTGACCCGCAAGACCTACACCGCGGACGTTTTCGGCACCGAAGCCATCGTCCCGCTCAAGCCGCTGGAGCCAGGCCTGTGCCTGGAGTCGCTGTCCAACGGGCCGACGCTGGCCTTCAAGGACATGGCGATGCAGCTGCTGGGTAACCTGTTCGAGTACGAACTGGCGCGCCGCGGCGAGCAGCTCAACATCCTCGGCGCCACCTCCGGCGACACCGGCAGCGCGGCCGAATACGCGATGCGCGGCAAGGCCGGCGTGCGCGTGTTCATGCTCTCGCCCCACGGCCGCATGAGCCCGTTCCAGCAGGCGCAGATGTTCAGCCTGCAGGACGAGAACATCCACAACCTCGCCGTCGAAGGCGTGTTCGACGACTGCCAGGACATCGTCAAGGCGGTCTCGAACGACCTTGAATTCAAGCGCGCCTACCGCATCGGCACCGTCAACTCGATCAACTGGGCGCGGCTGCTGGCGCAGGTCGTCTACTACTTCGCCGGCTATTTCCAGGCCACGAAGTCCAACGACGAGCAGGTCAGCTTCACCGTGCCGTCCGGCAACTTCGGCAACGTCTGCGCCGGCCATGTGGCGCGCATGATGGGCCTGCCGGTCAAGCACCTCGTGGTGGCGACCAACGAGAACAACGTGCTCGAAGAGTTCTTCCGCACCGGCACCTACCGCGTGCGCGGCAGCAGCGAGACCTGGGAAACGTCGAGCCCGTCGATGGACATCAGCAAGGCGTCCAACTTCGAGCGCTTCGTGTTCGACCTGCTCGGCCGCGACGGTGCGCGCACCAAGGCGCTGTTCGGTGATGCGCTGAACCGCGCGGGGGTGTTCACCGTGTCCCCGGAAGAGTTCGCCCGCATCGCCGGTTACGGCTTCCAGTCCGGCCGCTCGACCCACGCCGACCGCCTCGCCACGATCCGCGCGACCTACGCAGGCCAGGGCGTGCTGATCGACACCCACACCGCCGATGGCGTGAAGGTGGCGCGCGAACTGCGTGAAGACGGCGTGCCGATGATCGTGCTGGAAACGGCGCTGCCCGCGAAGTTCGAAGGCACGATCGCCGAAGCGCTCGGCCCCGACGTGCACGCGCCGCGCCCGGCCGCGCTGGCCGATCTGGAATCGCGCCCCAAGCGCTTCCAGGTCATGCCGGCCGACACGGCGGTGATCCAGCAGTACGTCCGCGACCACGTGCCGCTGTGAACGTCATCGGACTCTGCGGCTCGTCCGGCTCGGGCAAGACCACGCTTGGCGAGGGCCTGATCCGGGCCTTCAAGGCGCAGGGTTGCCGGGTCTCGGTGATCAAGCACGCCCACAAGCGCTTCGACATCGACCGCCCCGGCAAGGACAGCTTCCGTCACCGCGAGGCCGGCGCCTTCGAGGTGCTGGTCGCCAACCAGCATCGGCTGGCGCTGATGCGCGAGTTCGAGGTCGACGCCGATCTCACGGTCCACCAGCTCATCGCCGAGCTGAGCGACCTCTCTGCGTTCGACTCCGAGCACTGGGTGATCGTCGAGGGCTTCAAGCACGCCGACCTGCCCAAGGTCGAGGTCTGGCGCGCCGCCCACGGCGCCCCGGCGGCGTACCCGAACGATCCGTTTGTCGTCGCGGTGGCCCGCCCGCTGGCCGACACCGTGCCCCATCCCACCGGGCTGCCGCTGCTGGATCTGGACGATCCTGTGTCGGTGGCCGATTTCCTGCGAAGCGACCCGCAACGCTATGGCTACCGAGCCCCTGAACACCGCTGAACTGCAGGCCGCTCCGCGCCGCCCCGTGCTGCAGAGCCTGGACGACGCGCTGGCGACGCTGCTGGCCGCGGTGTCCGCGACCTGCGCGGCGCAGTCCGAAACCGTCTCCACCTTCGACGCGCTCGGCCGCGTGCTGGCCGAGGACGTGTGTTCGCTGCTGGACGTGCCGCCTGCCGACAACACCTCGATGGACGGCTACGCGATGCGCGCCGCCGATGTGCCCGCCGCCGGCACCGTGCTGCTGGTGAGCCAGCGCATCCCCGCCGGTGTCGTCGGCCAGCCGCTGCAACCCGGTACCGCGGTGCGCATCTTCACGGGGGCGCAGGTGCCGCCCGGCGCGGATGTCGTCGTGATGCAGGAGCAGTGCGAGGCGGTGGCCGGCGACGGGCTCGGCGCTGTGCGTATCAACCTCGTGCCGCCCGCCGGGCAGTGGATCCGCCGCCGCGGCGAGGACGTGCAGCGCGGCGCCGTCGTGCTCGCGGCGGGTACCCGCCTGACGCCCGCCGCGCTCGGACTGGCCGCTTCGGTCGGCGCTGCGACGCTGAAAGTCGCCCGCCGCCCGCGCGTGGTCGTGTTCTCGACCGGCGACGAGCTGGTGATGCCGGGCGAGGTGGCACCTGAGCAGATGCGCCCCGGCGCGATCTACAACTCCAACCGCTACACGCTGCGCGGGCTGGTGCAGGCGATGGGCTGCGAGGTGCAGGATCTGGGCATCGTGCCGGACCGGCTCGACGCGACCCGCGCCGCGCTGCGTGCAGCGGCGGCGCATTGCGACCTGATCCTCACGTCCGGCGGCGTCTCGATGGGCGAGGAAGACCACCTGCGCCCCGCGGTGCAGGCCGAAGGGCGGCTCGACCTCTGGCAGATCGCGATGAAGCCGGGCAAGCCGCTGGCCTTCGGCGCGGTGCGGCGCGAGGACGGCAGCGAGGCCTGGTTCATGGGCCTGCCGGGCAATCCGGTGTCGAGCTTCGTGACCTTCCTGCTGACGGTGCGGCCCGTGTTGCTGCGGCTGCAGGGCGCAAACGCCGAGAACTGGGCGCTGCGCAGCTACCCCTTGCGTGCCGACTTCGACTGGCCGAAGCCCGACCGCCGCCGCGAGTTCGTGCGCGCCCGGGTCAACGCCGAGGGCGCCGTCGAGCTGTTTCCGAACCAGAGTTCCGGGGTGTTGACCTCGGCGGTGTGGGCCGACGGGCTGGTGGACATCGCGGCGGGGCAAGTGATCGTGCGCGGCGAGGTGGTGCGTTTCGTGCCACTGAGTGAATTGGGCTGAGGCGGGATGAAAGCGGGATGACCATGCAGATCCAGATCCGATATTTCGCCTCCCTGCGCGAGTCGCTCGGCGCAGGCGAAACCCTGACGCTCGACACGCCGCTGACGGTCGGTCAGTTGCGCGACCAGCTCATCGCACGCGGCGAGCCGCACGCCGAAGCGCTGGCGCGGGGCAGGGCGCTGCGGGCGGCGCTCAACCAGACGATGTGCGCCGAAACGGCGGCCCTGACACCCGGCGCCGAGGTCGCGTTCTTCCCGCCGGTCACCGGAGGCTGAGCGATGTCGTCGTCCTCGCTGCCGTTGCCCCGCCTGTCCAGCGTCTCCATCCAGACCGAAGACTTCGACCTCTCCGCCGAAGTCGCCGCGCTGCGCAGCGGGGATGCGGGTGTCGGCGCCATCGCCACCTTCGTCGGCACCGTGCGCGACCGCCACGCCGGTCAGCCCGACGCCGGCTCGATCAGCGCGATGGAGCTGGAGCACTACCCCGGCATGACCGAGCGCAGCATCGAGGCGATGATCGACGACGCCTTCCGCCGCTTCGACATCCGCGGCGTGCGCGTCATCCACCGCGTCGGCCCGCTGCAGATCGCCGACCAGATCGTGCTGGTCGCGGTCACGTCGATGCACCGCGGCGAAGCCTTCCAGGCGTGCGAGTTCCTGATGGACTACCTCAAGTCCGAGGCGCCGTTCTGGAAGAAGGAAACCACGCCCGAAGGCGCCCGCTGGGTCGATGCCCGCGTCAGCGATGACGCGGCGCTGAAGCGCTGGGGCATCGTGTCGGGCAACGCCACCGGCGCCTGACCGCCATGCACCCGACGCTGGTGCAGGCGGCTTCGGTGGCGCTGGGCGCCTCGCTGGGTGCGCTGCTGCGCTGGCGGGCCGGGATGCGTCTCGGCTTCGTTGTCGCCGGCTTTCCGCTGGGCACGCTGGCGGTCAACGTGGTGGGCGGCCTCCTGATCGGTCTCGCACTGGTCTGGTTCCGTCTCCATCCAGAAGCTACTAACGGCAGACTGTTCGTCGTCACCGGCTTCCTCGGCGGGCTGACCACGTTCTCGTCTTTTTCCGGCGAGTCGCTGCTCTTGCTGCAGTCCGGCCAGGTGCCGCTCGCGCTGGTCCACAGTGCCGCCCACCTGCTGGGCGCACTGGCGGCCGTGGCGTTGGGGTGGTGGCTGGGGCGGCTGGTGTTCGGCGGCTGAGCACCCGGCCGCCGGGCCTGTCACCCTGGAGTCAGGGCGATCGCTTCCAGGCCGGCAGACTGCGGGCCTTCTTGCCGAACTTTCCTCCCGGAGACCTGCCCATGCGCGCCCTGATCTGTGAATCCTATGGCCCGATTGCGCAACTGCGCGTGCTTGACGTGGCGACCCCTGAACCCGGTGTGGGCGAAGTGCGCATCCGCGTCGAGTCGGCTGCGGTCAATTTTCCCGATGCGCTGATCGTCCAGGGCCTGTACCAGGTCAAGCCGGCCTTGCCGTTTTCGCCGGGGGCAGAGCTGGCGGGTGTGGTCGAGGCGGTCGGCGAGGGGGTGCGCCATCTCCAGGTCGGACAGCGCGTGATCAGCTTCTGCGGCCACGGCGCCTTCGCCGAGCAGGCCGTCGTCAACGCCCGCCAGGTGATGCCGATGCCCGAAGGCATGGACATGGACACGGGTGCTGCGCTGGTGCTGACCTACGGCACCTCGCTGCACGCGCTGAAGGATGTCGGTCGCCTGCAGGCCGGCGAAACGCTGCTGGTGCTGGGTGCGGCGGGGGGCGTGGGGCTGGCGGCGATCGAGATCGCGAAGCAGATGGGCGCGCGTGTCATCGCTGCTGCCTCCAGCGAGGACAAGCTGAGCCTGTGCCGAGAAGTCGGCGCGCACGAGACCATCAACTACGCCACCGAGGATCTGCGCAAGCGCGTGGACGCGCTGACAGACGGGCAGGGCGTCCAGATGGTCTATGACCCGGTGGGCGGTGACTACACGGAGCCGGCACTGCGGGCCACGGCGTGGCGGGGCCGGTATCTGGTTGTCGGGTTTGCGGCTGGCGCGATCCCGAAGGTGCCGCTCAACCTGGCGCTGCTCAAGGAGCGCGTGATCATGGGCGTGTTCTGGGGCGATGCGGTGCGCCGGGATCCGGCGATGCACCTGGCGAACATGCAGCAACTGGCGACCTGGTTCGCCGAAGGCCGCATCCGCCCCGTGATCAGCGAGCGGGTCGGACTCGACGGTGCGCGCGATGCCATCACGCGCATGGCGGCGCGCCAGGTCAAGGGCAAGGTGGTGGTGCATCCCCATGCCTGAACGCGTCTGAATGCAAAAAGGCGCCCCGAAAGACGCCCTTTGCAGCTGCGCAGCGCCACTCGGGCACTGCACGGCTTGCGCTCGGCTCAGCGCTGCTGACGGCGGCGGCTGATGAAGCCCAGCACGCCCAGGCCGGCGACCAGCATGGCGTAGCTCTCGGGTTCCGGCACCGGGGTCACGGCGGTGACCGAGACGTTGTCCAGTTGCAGGCCCATGGTCATGCCCGGCAGGCCAGCACCCAGCGAGCCGAAGTACAGCTTGTAGCTGGTGTTGTCGGCCAGCGTGAGGCTGCTGTTGTCGGTGCCCATGCCGTTGAGCTGGACCAGCGGACCGGTCGAGATGTAGTTGGACATGTTGACGTCGTACAGCGCCCAGAAGCCCGAACCGTTGTAGTCGAAGTTCAGGGTGTACGCGCCACCGGTGTTCACGCCGAACGCGGTGTAGGCCGAATCGCCGCCGCCGAACTGCATGAACTGGTTGCCGGCGACGTCCACGATCTTGTGGGTGCCGCTGGTGGAGTCCGAGCCCCACAGCGTGGCGCCGTAGCCGCCCAGGTTCGTGTAGGTCTCGAACGAGTTCGTTGCCACCACGGGCATCTCGAAGTCGCCGTCGGTGATCAGGTTCGTCGCAGCTTGTGCGCCGGTGCCGAAGGCGGCCAGCAGGAGGGCGGCGGCCAGGGAGGTCAGGGTCTTTTGCATGTGCAGTTCCAGTCGAAGATTCGTTGCAGATTGGAAGTTGGCGGGGCGTTGAAGCGCCTCGTTGTTTCCTGTCTGCACCTTAGCAAGCCCGCTTGAAATGAAAACACCCGCAATGGTGGTCGCTCCCCCAATGAGGGGTAGCGCGGTAAACGGCGCGGCCAATTTGTACCGAATGGCATCAGCCGACCCTTGATCCAAGGGGGATCTGTCCGCCGCACGAACATTCCAGCGAGTTGATGTCCGCGTCTGACCGGGAAAACCCCCGGGCGGCTATAATCCACAGGTTTGTCTGCCAACAACGCTTCCCAGCGTCTCATGCTTGCCCAACGTTTCCGGAATGGCGCTTGTCGCCGGTGCTCCATCCGCAGAGCCCGACCGGTCTGAAGCAGCGCTGGGGGCGCTCTATCCGGAGTTCCCGTGCTGCCCGTCCTGCCCCCCGCTATCCTCGCACTCGCAGACGGCACAGTCTTTCTAGGCACCTCGATCGGCGCTGCCGGTCACACAGTCGGCGAAGTGGTGTTCAACACCGCGCTCACCGGCTACCAGGAAATCCTCACTGACCCGAGCTACTGCCGGCAGATCGTGACCCTCACGTATCCGCACATCGGCAATTACGGCGTCAACGAGCAGGATGTCGAGGCCTCGAAAGTCCATGCCGCTGGTCTGATCATCAAGGACCTGCCCGTCCGCGCGTCCAACTTCCGCCAGTCGATGACGCTGGCCGAGTACCTCGTGCGCGAAGGCACCGTCGCCATCGCCGACATCGACACCCGCCGCCTCACCCGTGTTCTGCGCACCAAAGGGGCCCAGAACGGCTGCATCATGGGTTTTCCGGCTGACACTGCTGTGACGCAGGCCATGATCGACGAGGCCGTCGCGCTGGCCCGCCGTGCGCCAAACATGGCTGGTCTGGACCTCGCCCAGGTCGTCACCCGCCGCGAGCCGGAAGTCTGGACCGAGACCGAGTGGCAACTGTTCTCCGCCAATGGCGCACCAGGCTTCGGCGAACAGACCGCACCGCAGTTCCACGTCGTCGCCTATGACTTCGGTGTGAAGCGCAACATCCTGCGCATGCTGGCCGAGCGTGGCTGCAAGGTGACCGTGGTGCCCGCGCAGACGTCGGCGGCCGACGTGCTCGCCTACCACCCGGACGGCATCTTCCTGTCCAACGGCCCTGGCGATCCGCAGCCCTGCGACTACGCGATCGCCGCCGCGAAGACCCTGATCGAGACCGGGATCCCGACCTTCGGCATCTGCCTGGGCCACCAGATCATGGCGCTGGCCTCGGGTGCGCAGACCTTCAAGATGAAGTTCGGCCACCACGGCGCCAACCACCCGGTGAAGGACCTCGACACCGGCCGCGTCTCGATCACGAGCCAGAACCACGGTTTCGCGGTCAATGCCGACACGCTGCCCGCGAACCTGCGCCCGACGCACGTGAGCCTGTTCGACGGCACGCTGCAGGGCCTGGCCCGCACCGACAAGCCGGCGTTCTGCTTCCAGGGTCACCCGGAAGCCTCGCCCGGCCCCCATGACATTGCCTACCTGTTTGACCGCTTCACCGCGCTCATGACCCAGCACGTGGCGGAGAAGAACAATGCCTAAGCGCAGCGACCTGAAATCCATCCTCATCATCGGCGCCGGCCCGATCATCATCGGCCAGGCCTGCGAGTTCGACTACTCCGGCGCGCAGGCGTGCAAGGCCCTGCGCGAAGAAGGCTACAAGGTCATCCTGGTCAACTCGAACCCGGCGACCATCATGACCGACCCGAACACGGCGGACGTGACCTACATCGAGCCGATCACCTGGCAGGTGGTCGAGAAGATCATCGCCAAGGAGCGCCCGGATGCGGTCCTGCCGACCATGGGTGGCCAGACGGCGCTGAACTGCGCGCTCGACCTGCACAAGCACGGCGTGCTCGACAAGTACAAGGTCGAGATGATCGGTGCCAACGAGCACGCGATCGAGAAGGCCGAAGACCGCCTGAAGTTCAAGGACGCGATGACCAAGATCGGTCTCGGCTCCGCGAAGTCCGGCATCGCGCACTCGATGGAAGCTGCCTGGTCTGTCCAGAAGTCGATCCTGGCCGACATCGGCGGCAGCGGGTTCCCGATGGTGATCCGCCCCAGCTTCACGCTGGGCGGCACCGGCGGCGGCATCGCCTACAACCCGGAAGAGTTCGAGGAAATCTGCAAGCGCGGCCTCGACCTCTCGCCGACGAAGGAACTGCTGATCGAGGAATCGCTGATCGGCTGGAAAGAGTACGAAATGGAAGTGGTCCGCGACAAGGCGGACAACTGCATCATCGTGTGCTCGATCGAGAACCTGGATCCGATGGGCATCCACACCGGCGACTCGATCACCGTCGCCCCGGCCCAGACGCTCACCGACCGCGAATACCAGCTGCTGCGCAACGCCTCGATCGCGATCCTGCGCGAAATCGGCGTGGACACCGGTGGCTCGAACGTGCAGTTCTCGATCAACCCGGTCGATGGCCGCATGGTCGTCATCGAGATGAATCCGCGCGTGTCGCGTTCGTCGGCGCTGGCGTCCAAGGCGACCGGCTTCCCGATCGCCAGCGTCGCCGCGAAACTGGCGGTTGGCTATACGCTCGACGAGATCGAGAATGACATTACCGGCGCCACCCCGGCGTCGTTCGAGCCGACGATTGATTATATAGTCACCAAGATTCCGCGCTTTGCCTTCGAGAAGTTCAAGGGCGCAGAGCCATTGCTGTCGACCGCGATGAAGTCAGTCGGTGAAGTCATGGCGATTGGCCGCAATATCCATGAATCGATGCAGAAAGCGCTGCGTGGGCTGGAAACCGGGCTGGACGGCTTCAACCGTGTAGTGGAGCTCGAAGGGGCGGACCGCGACGATATCGCCGCCGCTCTTGCCCGGGCGACCCCGGACCGTCTGCTAGTTGCCGCCCAAGCGATGCGCGAAGGTTTTACTGATGCGGAAATCCATGCCATTGCCGGTTTCGATCCCTGGTTTCTGGCCAGAATTCGCGAAATCGTCGATGCCGAGCAGGGCGTGATAGACAATGGTCTGCCGAATGATGCGCAAGCCTTGCGCAAGCTGAAATCCATGGGCTTTTCCGATCAGCGACTGGCCAAACTGGCGATTGATTCGGTCCATATTGCCGGCGGAGCCGGGCGAGCCGTCGCTGGCGGACGCGGGCTGGTTCATGACGCGCTTGCCGCCATGGCGGGGGCAACGACCGAATCCGATGTCCGGACCTTGCGTCACAAGCTGGGTGTGCGGCCGGTGTACAAACGGATCGACACTTGCGCAGCAGAATTTGAAGCCAAGACGCCTTATATGTACTCGACCTATGAAGCGCCGATTTTCGGCGCGCCGGAATGCGAGGCGCAGCCATCGGATCGCAAGAAAATCATCATTCTCGGCGGCGGTCCAAACCGGATCGGGCAGGGGATTGAGTTCGATTATTGCTGTTGCCACGCCTGCTATGCGCTTTCGGAAGCGGGCTATGAAACGATCATGGTCAACTGCAATCCGGAAACCGTGTCGACCGATTATGACACATCTGACCGGCTCTATTTCGAGCCGCTGACTGCCGAAGATGTGCTGGAAATCTTGCATGTCGAAAAGCAATCGGGCGAACTGGTTGGCGTGGTTGTTCAATTTGGCGGGCAAACCCCGCTGAAACTGGCGCAGGCGCTGGAAGATGCCGGCATTCCGATCCTCGGCACCTCGCCGGATGCGATCGATCTGGCCGAAGACCGCGAGCGTTTTGCCAAGCTGGTCCACAAGTTGAAACTCAAGCAGCCGGAAAATGGCATGGCCCGGACCCGCGACGAAGCGGTGAAAATCGCCGAACGTATCGGCTATCCGGTATTGATCCGGCCAAGTTTCGTGCTTGGCGGGCGGGCGATGGAAATTGTCGACGGCCCGGCCCAGCTGGAAGATTATATCAATACCGCGGTACAGGTGTCGGGTGACAGTCCGGTGCTGGTCGACAAATATCTGCGCGATGCGATCGAAGTCGATGTCGATGCGATCTGCGACGGCGACGAAGTCGTGGTTTGCGGCGTGCTCCAGCATATAGAGGAAGCTGGGGTCCACTCGGGCGACAGCGCGTGCACGATTCCGCCTTATAATCTTAGCGATGACATCATCGCCGAAATGGAGCGGCAGACCGAAGCGCTGGCTTTCGGTCTGAAGGTCAAGGGGCTGATGAACATCCAGTTCGCGGTCAAGGACGGCGAAGTCTATCTGATCGAGGTCAATCCCCGTGCCAGCCGAACGGTGCCTTTTGTCGCCAAGGCGATCGGCGTTCCGATTGCCAAGATCGCATCGCGGGTGATGGCCGGAGAGAAGCTCAAGGACTTGCCGGTGATCAACCGGCATATCGACTATATCGCGGTCAAGGAGGCGGTCTTCCCGTTCAACCGTTTCCCCGGTGTCGATCCGGTGCTGTCGCCGGAAATGAAATCGACCGGCGAAGTCATGGGCATCGACCAGAATTTCCCGATTGCCTTTGCCAAGGCGCAACTGGGTGCGAGCAATATATTGCCCGATAGCGGGACGATCTTCATTTCGGTCAAGGAAACCGACAAGAAGGTGATCGAACCGGCAGCGCGTCTGGCCGAGAAGCTTGGCTTCCGTCTGATCGCTACGTCCGGAACTGCGGCTTATCTGACCGAACGGGGGATCAAGGTCGAGAAAGTCAACAAGGTCGCCGAGGGACGCCCCCATATCGTCGACCGGATCAAGGATGGCGATGTCAATCTGATCTTCAATACAACCGAAGGCTGGCAGTCGCTCAAGGATTCCAAATCGATCCGGGCGGCGGCGCTGGTTGGCAAAATTCCTATCTATACAACCGCCACCGCCAGCAATGCCGCGATGCAGGCGATTGAGGCCCTACGCGATCAGACTCTTGAAGTTCGCGCGTTACAGTCCTATTATAAGGCTTCGCAGACTTAATTTTCCGACATTTTGTCACACTGCGGGCGGCCTTTGCAAAAGGGGACGCCGGAAAACTGTTTTTGACGCTGCACGGCTGAAATCGGTAGCGTATCTGTAAGGAAGGGCCAATCTAATGGCTGTTGAAAAAGTACCAATGCTGGCCGAAGGCCATGTAAAGATGGAAGCCGAACTCAAGGCGCTAAAACTGGAGCGTCCGATCATTGTCGACGCGATCGAAACCGCGCGTGCCCATGGTGATCTGTCGGAAAATGCCGAATATCATGCCGCCAAGGAACGGCAAGGCCAGGTAGAGGCAACAATCGGCGATCTCGAAGACAAGCTGTCCCGCGCCCAGGTCATTGACCCCAAGACATTGTCCGGGGACAAGGCTGTATTTGGCGCGACGCTGACCTTGCGCGACGAAAATGACAAGGCGGTAAAATATCAGCTGGTGGGTCAGGCCGAAGCCGATGCCAAGGCGGGCATGATCAGCTATAATTCACCTATAGGCCGGGCTTTGATCGGCCGCAGTGTCGGCGACGATATCGAAGTGACCGTGCCGTCTGGCGACAAATATTTCCTGCTCGAGAAGATCGAGTTCATCTAGATCGGATGAATATGCCAGCTGGAAAACTGTCCAACGGGCTGATCATCGTCAATGTCGCAATCTTTATGGTAATCTGGATTTTCGGCTGGCAGCAGGAAGCGCTGCTGCGCGGCGGTATGTTCCCAATCCGGCTGAGCGGAGAAGCACTTGATCTGACAGCCTATGGCTGGCTGGTGCCCGCCTGGTTGACACCGCTTTCCTCGGCTTTTTTGCACAGCGGGCTGCTCCACATCAGTTTCAACATGCTAATACTTTTGTTTTGCGGTCGGTTTGTCGAGCAGGCGATGGGGCCGGGGCTGATGGCGATCCTCTATGTCGTCGGCGCCTATGCGGCGGCCTTTGCGCAATATGCTGTCGACAGCGGTTCCATGATTCCGATGGTCGGCGCGAGCGGCGCGATTTCTGCGATATTGGGCGCCTATGCGCTGCTATTCGCGCGCAACCGGGTTGATGCTGTCGGGCCGATTCCGGGCTATGTCGTGCGCATCGTTTGGCTGACCCTCGCATGGATCGGCATTCAGCTGATGATCGGTGTGGTCACCAGCGGGAACCTCCAGGGTATCGCAATATTCGCGCATATTGGCGGATTTGTTGCGGGGCTGCTGCTCACCAGACCATTGCTCGGATGGCGTTTTAGGAGCGCCTAGGCTTCGTCCGGAAGGTCGGGTTCGAGCAGCCTGTGTAAATGGACGACAACATATTTCATCTCGGCATCATCGACCGTCATCTGGGCTTTTGAACGCCAGGCATCCTCGGCTGCATCATAGTCAGGATAGACTCCGACCAGATCCATCTTGTCGAGGTTGACGAACTCCACTCCGCGTGGATCCTTGACCCGTCCGCCCATCACCAGATGAATTTTGCTGCGTTGTTCGCTCATTTTTTGCCCTGATGTTCTTCTTTCACCGCATCCTGTGCTGCGGTCATCGCGGCCTTAGCAGCCTCGATGGCTTTGCCAAACAGATCTTTGAACTGCGCGCGCATATTGTCATTGCTCAGACCCAGTTCACCGATCTGGTCGCGACTCGCATCCTTGGCGGCTTGATAAGCGGTTTTTGCGGTTTCGTTGACCTTGCGACCGGCGCCGCCGACATACTTTTCTTCGGTTTTGCTTTTCGGCAGCAGCATCCCGATCAGGACACCCAGGGCGGCACCACCGGCGACAATCGCCAGCGGGCTGTTGGAAATGGTTTCTTCGGATTTGGCCACGGCCTTTTTCGCCGCATCCTTGGTGGCTGCAATGCTTTCAGCGGCTTTTTCACGTCCTTCACCAAGCATGGCTGCAGCCCGTGCTTTGCTTTCGGACATTTTTTCGCGGGCGACGAGAGAACCTTCGGTAGCAATTTCTCTAGCCGTTTCGAGCCGTTCCCGGGATGCGGCGCGGGCTTTGTCAATATTGTCGGTCAGTTTGTTCATAGTCTATTCCTCGATTGGATTCGGCTCGGATATTTTGCGGTTGGCTATAAGCTTGGCAATCGGTTTGCGCATCGCGATCAGAGTCGCGGTCGCTGCTACGGTTGCGGTGAGGCCCGGATTGACCCGGACTACGTTGATTGCGCGTGCTCCGGTTTTCTGGACGCGCCTTGCGAATTTGCTCTTTGCTTCTGTTATCAGATTGGCCGGTTTCAACCGCTTCCTGGTCTCGGCCGTATCCTTCCTCAGATTTGCGCGCGCCTGATCCCGGTCGATCGCTAGGTTGCGCAGGTTTAATATCTTGTCATTTTTTCTCGGCATCATCATTCTCACATATCATTTTCGTCCAGTGGCAGCTTTCTCGCCCGTTTGATTGCCATGCTCATCGTGATCGTGGCAACCAGCAGGGCCGACCCCGTAACGATTGCTGTCGCCGCCGACGGGCCAAGATAATCCGACAGGACCAGTAATACTCCCAGGATAAGGGCTATGATTGCCATTGATCCGAACAAGATTGCCATCCCAAAGAGTGTTAAAACGCGCTTGGTCGCCGCCATATTGATCGAAAGTTTAGCAACATAATATTCGACTTCGGCATGGGCCAATATGCGCACGTCCTCAATCAGGTTGGTGACCTGTGACGTCAGAGACTTGGCTTCCGTTTCACCCGCAACAGAAGCTGCGGCCTCGCCGGGAAGAGGCTCTTCATCCAAAACTGGAATATCATTGTCCTGCAACATTCGTCACCCGCTGATATGGTGGCGCCATGCTACACTCATGCGTCGCGATCATCCATCCCTGATTTGATAAGTCGGGATACCAGAAATCCTACCACGGCTGCTGCGCCGATGGCCACTGCCGGACTTTTCCGAACAAAGCCGCGCGCGTCTTCAACCATTTCATCAATTTCTTTGGCGTTGAGCTTCTCCGCAAAGGAGGACACGGCGTCCGCTGCCGAACGGGCATAGTCGCCATATTTTTCGCCGACATTGTCGTCGATGGTTTTTGCACTATCTTCGATTATCTTGCTCAGATTCTCGATCGCATTGCCTGTGCGTTCCTTGCCTTGGCTGGCGGCCGATTTTGCTTTTGTCAGGGCGCGATCCTTGAAATCACCCGTGGTGTCTTTCTTCGTTGCCGCAGCTTTGGTCGCGCCGGCTTTCAGCGGAGCAGCTTTTTGCGCTTTTGTTGTGCGCGTTTCCGATGTGTCTTTTTGGGGCGCAGTCTTTTTGGTTGCCGCTTTCTTCGCGGCCGGTTTCTTTGCAGCGGCTTTTGTCGTCGACTTTATGGTTGGTTTCTTGACTTCTGCCATGATCAATATTCCTTCTTAATTTGTCTCTTGCCAACATTCCACAAGCGGAAGGCGCCCTATTTGTGGCTCCACTTATACTCGAAATGGGATCATTTTGCTTTGAATCAAGAGGCAAGGCGACGATAAAAGCGGTGCAATGGATTGCAAGAAGCCGGTCATCGCGATAAGAACGAGGCCACCATTTATACTTCATTCGGAGCATCATCATGACCGCAATAATCGACCTGCATGCCCGCCAGATTCTGGATAGTCGGGGTAACCCGACGGTAGAGGTTGATATATTGCTCGAGGATGGCAGCTTCGGTCGCGCGGCTGTCCCTTCCGGTGCTTCAACAGGGGCCTATGAAGCGGTTGAATTGCGCGATGGCGACCAGAGCAAATATCTTGGCAAAGGCGTTCTCAAGGCGATTGCTGCGGTCAATGGTGAGATCAAGGATGCGCTGACTGATCTGGATGCTGAAGACCAGGAAGAACTGGATGCGGTGATGATTGCGCTTGATGGTACGGCAAACAAAAGCAGGCTGGGCGCCAACGCGATATTGGGGGTCAGTCTGGCCGTCGCAAAAGCCGCGGCCGACGCGCGGGGCCTGCCTTTATATCGCTATGTTGGCGGCGTTTCGGCGCATGTCCTGCCGGTACCCATGATGAACATCATCAATGGAGGTGAGCATGCCGACAATCCGATTGATTTCCAGGAATTCATGGTGATGCCAGTGGGTGCGGGAAGCCTCTCGGAAGCCGTCCGCTGGGGATCGGAAATATTTCATACACTGAAGATGGGTCTATCCGAAAAAGGACTGGCCACGGCGGTGGGCGACGAAGGCGGTTTTGCACCGAATCTTGGTTCGACCCGCGAAGCCCTCGATTTTATCATGGCTTCGGTGGAAAGAGCCGGGTTCAAGATCGGTGATGAAGTGGTGCTGGCGCTGGATTGCGCCGCCACAGAATTTTTCAGGGATGGTAAATACCATATTTCGGGCGAAGGTAAGATACTCAGCCCGCCTGAAATGTCAGACTATTTGGCCGACCTGTGCCGGGACTATCCGATCCAGTCGATTGAAGACGGTATGTCCGAAGATGATTTTGAAGGTTGGAAACTGATCACCGATGCAGTTGGTGATACGGTGCAGCTGGTTGGGGATGATCTTTTTGTGACTAATCCCGAACGCCTGTCCATGGGTATCGCAGACGGGCTGGCCAATTCGCTGCTGGTGAAGGTCAACCAGATCGGAACTTTGTCCGAAACGCTGGCAGCCGTGCGGATGGCGCAAAATGCATCCTATACGGCGGTAATGTCGCACCGGTCGGGAGAGACCGAAGATTCGACTATTGCCGATCTGGCGGTTGCCACCAATTGCGGTCAGATCAAGACCGGGAGTCTGGCGCGGTCGGACCGGCTGGCCAAATACAACCAATTGATCCGGATCGAGGAAGAATTGGGCAATGTTGCGCGTTATGCAGGACGCTCAATTTTCAGATGATCGCCAGCTCCTCGTTTTTGGCGAGTGTTGGGGTGCTGAACTTCCAAATTGGTTATTAAGGCTCTTGCCAGCGAATCATTTTTCTGATTCAAGGTAAATCTATGGCGCAACGCGAAAAAATTTCAGGTTTGATAAGAGCTGCTCTCGGGCCCGGATTTGCATTAATGACTTTGCTTGGCATCGCGGGCTATGCCGTGCTCGGACCAACCGGGGTTTTGGCATGGGGCGAATATCAGGCAAAACTGGAAACGCGGGGGATCGAGCTATCCAAGCTGGAATCCGAACGCGATTCTTTGAAGAACCGGGTAGAGCTGCTGGATCCGCGGGGCGCTGATCCGGATTTGATCGGTGAACTTCTGCGCAATAAGGTCAATGTTGTTCATCCTGACGAGATTATCATTCCGTTGAAATAGCGTTCGGCTGTTTCAAGCGACGATCACAAATTCCAGTCTTTGACTGAGTCTAAGTGCTTGGGTAACGGAGCAGTTTTGGCTATGCTATCGGCTCGTTAAAAAAAGGATCCCGCTCGCGTGGCAAAAGCTCCCCGGAAAACCGCCCCAGCCAAAAAACCTGCTGCGCCTAAGCGCGCACCAGCCAAAGTCAAGCCGGTGGTGCATTCCACGGGCGGACTTAAGGCGCCGATTTACAATGCAACCAAGGCAGAGATGCTGGACTTCTATGAGCAGATGCTGCTCATCCGCCGCTTCGAGGAAAAGGCGGGGCAGCTCTATGGTCTTGGCCTGATCGGCGGATTTTGTCATCTCTATATCGGTCAGGAAGCGGTCGTTACAGGCCTGCAATCGGCGATCAACCCCGGCAAGGACAGCGTGATCACCGGCTATCGCGATCATGGTCATATGCTGGCCTGCGGCATTGACCCAAATATTGTGATGGCGGAACTTACCGGCCGCGCGTCCGGCATTTCGAAAGGCAAGGGCGGTTCGATGCACATGTTCTCGGTCGACCACGGTTTTTATGGCGGTCACGGCATTGTCGGCGCGCAGGTCTCGCTTGGCACCGGTCTGGCCTTTGCCCATAAATATAAAGAAGATGGCGGCGTCTGCCTGGCCTATTTCGGCGACGGGGCTTCCAATCAGGGGCAGGTCTACGAAAGTTTCAACATGGCGGAGCTCTGGCAGTTGCCGGTGATCTTCGTGATCGAGAATAACCAATATGCCATGGGCACGAGCGTCAACCGCTCCTCCGCCGAAGATCAGCTTTACCGGCGCGGCGAGAGTTTTCGCATTCCCGGCGTGCAAGTGGATGGCATGGATGTGCTGGCCGTCCGCGGTGCAGTAGAAGAAGTGTTGAAGGATGTGCGCGGCGGCGGTGGCCCGGTGTTGATGGAGCTTAAAACCTATCGCTATCGCGGCCACTCCATGTCTGATCCGGCTAAATATCGCAGCCGTGACGAAGTACAGGATGTGCGTGAGAAATCCGATCCGATCGAACGTTTGAAAGCAGCCTTGCTGAAAGAAGGAGTGAAAGAGGAGGATTTGAAAGCGCTGGACAAAAAGGTCCGCAAGACGGTGATGGAAGCGGCTGACTTTGCCGAGGAATCTCCAGAACCGGAGCTGTCCGAACTTTATACCAACGTTCTGGTGGAGCAATATTGATGGCGATCCAACTAAAAATGCCCGCTCTGTCGCCAACCATGGAAGAAGGCACGCTGGCCAAATGGTTCGTCAAGGAAGGTGATACAGTCACTTCCGGAGACATATTGGCGGAAATCGAAACCGACAAGGCAACGATGGAATTTGAAGCGATCGACGAAGGCGTGATCACGAAAATTTTGATTGCGGCGGGAACTGACGAAGTTGCGGTTGGCACGGTCATTGCCGAAATGGTCGGAGAAGATGAGGAGACTGGCCCAGCTGCTGATGCGGAATCCGCCAGCGCATCGAAGGAAATTGCCACTCCCGAACCGGCGGAAGAAGCGAAGCCTGAAATCATAGAAACCTCACCACCGGTTCCAATTTTCCGCGCCGATGACCCGTCCGTGCCTGCTGGCACCGCCTTGGTCTCGGTCACCGTTCGGGAAGCGTTGCGCGATGCCATGGCTGAGGAAATGCGCAAGGACGACACGGTCTTTGTGATGGGCGAAGAGGTCGCGGAATATCAGGGCGCTTACAAGGTTACCCAGGGTCTGCTCGACGAATTTGGCCCGAAACGGGTGATTGATACGCCGATTACCGAACATGGTTTCGCCGGCATTGGCGCCGGCGCGGCCATGGGTGGTCTGAAGCCGATTGTCGAATTCATGACCTTCAATTTTGCTATGCAGGCGATCGACCAGATCATCAATTCGGCCGCCAAGACCAATTATATGTCCGGCGGCCAGATGCGCTGTCCGATTGTCTTCCGTGGTCCCAATGGCGCAGCCTCCCGGGTGGGTGCGCAGCATAGTCAGAATTACGCCCCATGGTATGCGGCGGTTCCCGGCCTGATCGTTATAGCGCCTTATGATGCGGCGGATGCCAAAGGCTTGCTAAAAGCAGCGATTCAGTCTTCCGATCCCGTCGTATTTCTGGAAAATGAACTGCTCTACGGCCGGTCATTCGAAGTGCCCGAGATTGAGGATTATACTCTGCCGATTGGCAAGGCGCGGATTATGCGCGAAGGCGGCGATGTTACGATTGTCAGCTATTCTATCGGCGTCGGTCTGGCGCTGGAAGCGGCAGATAGTCTGGCCGGCGAAGGCATAGAAGCGGAAGTCATCGATTTGCGCACGTTGCGACCGCTGGATAGGGAAACGATATTGCAGAGTCTGACCAAAACAAACCGGATGGTCATTGCCGAAGAAGGCTGGCCGACCTGTTCGATTTCGAGCGAGATCATTTCCTTATGCATGGAGCACGGATTCGATGATCTCGACGCTCCGGTGCTGCGGGTGACCAATGAAGATGTCCCGCTGCCTTATGCGGCCAATCTGGAGAAAGCAGCGCTGATCGACAGCGCGCGGATCATCGCGGCTGTAAAAAAGGTCTGCTATAAATAGATCGGAAACGGATGACGCCTTACTTTCTGGTCTGACGGCTTAGCTGGGCGGATTTTCTATCTGCCATAGACGTTGCATTTCCACAGCTCGCTGCTCGGTATGGAACTGGCATTTTTTAGCGCGTGGTCATTCCGCTCACGCACGACAAAGGCGCTTTGATAGCGGATGACCGTATCCCCAAAAAACCTGTCTGAAACCAGAGGTTGATAATCGTAAATGACTTCGGCGAAATTGACCGCAGTCGATCCGGATGCCAATATTTTATTTCCGGTCGGTCCGATGCCCGCGGCCAGGCTGGAGTCGTTTTTTCCGTCATTTTCCTCGCCATAGGAAGATACAGAGCATGCATTGCCGCCGCAGCAGCGCTGCCAGCGTATCCATTGGTCCGCGGAGGACCCGCTTTCGCCATTTTACTCCAGATAGGAGAGAATGATGCATGCGTTGGGAGAAAAATCGATCGCCTTGCCTGTCAGATGGGCGCCGTTAAATATCTCACGAATATCGGCCTCATCGATAGAGGAGCGCACACGCGATGCATTGTCCTCGACGAGCATTGCGATTTGGCTGACTTGCAGATGGGCGACGGCGAGATTCGCGGTTTCCATTCCAGTCAGGCCGATAAGCAGCATTGCCGGTGCTGTGAAAGCAAACTCAAGCAGTGCGAGACCACTTGTGACTTCGACTATCGGAAGATTCCTGAGCCGATCGACGATTTCGAATGTGCCAGATACGAGAAAAAGGGTTAGAGGCGGCCAAACAGTTATGGTTAAGGCGAAGTTTACCTTGATTTTGCCAAGAAAACTCCCGACCGCGGCGTTATGAGTGATGCGCTGCAAGAACTGGAGCCGCTACAACGGTTGATTGTAGCCTATGCAGGGTCTGAGGACCGTGATCGCTATGCTTTGCTTTTTTCGCTCGATGCGCGGTTCGCAGAGATTGTCCGCTCGACAACGGAAATATTGATCGGACAGATACGGTTAACATGGTGGCGGGATATTTTAACTAAACCTGCGGCAGAAAGGCCGGCAGGCGAACCGCTGGTCGAGCAAATTAATCGGCTCGAAGACCGCGGAGAAAACCTCGCTCCGCTCTTAAATTTGCTCGATGGGTGGGAAGTGATGCTCGATGATTTTCCCTGGCAGGATCGTAACTTCGACAATTATGCCACTGCCCGCGGTTGCGGACTGTTCGAATTTGGTTTGGCGGGTGGAAAACCACTGAGCGAAGGTCAAACCGAACTGAGCATGGCCTGGGCGTTATGGGATTTTGCTCGCCATTGTTCTGATGCCAACATGCGGCGGTCTGCGTTCGACCGCTGCACCGAAATCATGTCATCTAAGCTGCAACCCAATTTTAACGGAAGCGGACGACCACTCTCAATCCTTTGCAAGCTGATGATTCGCGATGTTAAAAAAAACCAACTGACTGCTAATCTCTATCGTCCGGCTAACGCTGTGCGCATAATCTGGCACGGGGTTACCGGTCACTAGATCGACAGTCGCTGATCCGCGGATTTCGCTTATGAAGAAATTTTCCGCCGGTGCCGCCGTCATATTGCTGATGCTGACTGTGGGCCTGTTCCTGTGGATTGGTGCACAGGAACAGGA